>CAVGHS010000078.1:0-10731 GCA_963629085.1 bacterium | reverse complement strand
CTCTAATGACGTTTTCTATGTTCGTGTTGATAGAACCAGAAAAGTGCCGATCTCTGTATTGATCCGTGCACTTGGTGTTGGTACCAACCAGCAGATCATTGACCTGTTTGGCGAGGAACCAAAACTTCTTGCATCTTTTGGCAAGGATCCATCTATTACAGAAAAAGAACCGAACGGTTCTTACGAAGGCGGTCTTTTGGAATTATACCGCAAGATCCGTCCGGGCGAACCACTTACCGTGGAAAGTGCAGAAAGCCTGATTTCTGCTATGTTCTTTGATCCAAGACGTTATGACCTTGCAAAGGTAGGACGTTACAAGTTCAACAAGAAATTAGCACTCCGCAACCGCATCAACGGACAGATCCTCGCAGAGGATGTGGTGGACGAGACTACAGGAGAGATCCTTGCAGAGGCAGGTAAGGTCGTAAACCGTGAACTGGCAGATGCTATCCAGAATGCAGCCGTACCATATGTATGGGTACAGGCTGAGGAGAGAAATGTCAAAGTTCTTTCCAATATGATGGTAGACATCAGCAATTATGTTGACTTCGATACCAAGGCATTGGGTGTAAACGAACTCGTTTACTATCCGGTCCTGGCACAGATCTTAGAAGAAAACGAAACAGCAGAAGATATTGCTGATGCGATCAAGAAGAATATCCATGACCTGATCCCGAAGCATATTACAAGAGAGGATATCTTTGCGTCCATCAACTACAATATGCACTTAGAGTACGGCGTTGGTCATGATGATGATATCGACCATTTGGGCAACCGTCGTATCCGTGCGGTCGGCGAATTGTTACAGAACCAGTATCGTATCGGTCTTTCCCGTCTGGAAAGAGTGGTACGTGAGCGTATGACAACACAGGATCTGGAGGGTATTTCACCACAGAGCCTGATCAACATCAAGCCGGTAACGGCAGCCGTGAAGGAGTTCTTCGGATCTTCCCAGTTGTCACAGTTCATGGATCAGAACAACCCACTTGGTGAGTTGACCCACAAGAGACGTTTATCCGCATTGGGACCTGGTGGTCTGTCAAGAGACCGTGCCGGATTTGAGGTTCGAGATGTACACTATTCTCACTACGGAAGAATGTGTCCTATCGAGACTCCTGAAGGACCAAACATCGGTTTGATCAACTCTCTGGCTAGTTATGCACGTATCAACGAGTATGGCTTCATCGAGGCGCCATATCGTAAGATCGACAAGAGCGACCCACAGAATCCGCGTGTTACGGATGAAGTTGTATATATGACAGCAGACGAAGAAGATAATTACCATGTAGCGCAGGCGAATGAGAAGTTGGATGAGGAAGGACGCTTTGTCCGTAATTCCGTTTCCGGTCGTTTCCGCGAGGAGACCCAGGAGTACGATAAGACCATGTTTGATTACATGGACGTATCTCCTAAGATGGTATTCTCAGTCGCTACAGCATTGATCCCGTTCCTGCAGAACGATGATGCGAACCGTGCGCTGATGGGATCCAACATGCAGCGTCAGGCTGTGCCGCTTCTTACTACAGAAGCACCTGTTGTCGGAACCGGTATGGAGCCAAAGGCAGCAGTCGATTCCGGTGTCTGCGTTGTTGCAAAGCATGCAGGTGTGGTAGAGCGTTCTGAGTCCAACCGCATCATCATCCGTACAGAGGATGGCGACAAGGATGAGTACATCCTGACAAAGTTCTCTCGAAGCAACCAGTCAAACTGCTACAACCAGCGTCCGATCGTATTCAAGGGCGACCATGTCGAAGAAGGCGAGGTTATCGCAGACGGACCTTCTACATCCAAGGGCGAACTTGCACTTGGCAAGAACCCGCTGATCGGTTTCATGACTTGGGAAGGTTACAACTACGAGGATGCGGTTCTTCTTTCAGAGAGATTGGTACAGGATGATGTTTATACATCTATCCATATGGAAGAATACGAAGTGGAAGCCAGAGACACAAAACTCGGACCGGAAGAGATCACAAGAGACGTTCCGGGTGTCGGTGATGATGCACTCAAGGATCTGGATGAAAATGGTATCATCCGTATCGGCGCAGAAGTCCGTGCCGGAGATATCCTGGTCGGCAAGGTTACTCCAAAGGGAGAGACAGAGCTGACCGCTGAGGAGAGATTGCTCCGTGCCATCTTTGGCTAAAAAGCAAGAGAAGTCCGTGATACATCCCTCAAGGTGCCGCACGGTGAATACGGTATTATCGTAGATGCCAAGGTATTTACCCGTGAAAACGGTGATGAACTTTCACCGGGCGTAAACAAGGCAGTCCGCATCTACATCGCACAGAAGAGAAAGATCTCTGTCGGTGATAAGATGGCTGGTCGTCATGGTAACAAGGGTGTTGTTTCCCGCGTGCTTCCTGTAGAAGATATGCCATTCTTGCCAAACGGTCGTCCGCTTGACATCGTGCTGAACCCACTGGGCGTACCTTCTCGTATGAATATCGGTCAGGTCTTGGAGATCCATCTTAGTCTTGCAGCAAAGGCACTTGGCTTCAATATCGAGACACCGGTATTTGATGGCGCAAAGGAAATTGATATTCAGGATACTTTGGAACTTTCCAACGACTATGTAAACATGGAGTGGGATGAGTTCGAAGCAAAATATAAAGATCAGTTGCGTGATGATGTCATGCAGTATTTATCTGATAACAGAGAACACAGAGAACTGTGGAAGGGCGTTAAGTTGGGACGCGACGGAAAGGTACAGTTGCGTGATGGACGTACAGGTGAGGAATTTGATTCACCGGTAACCATCGGACACATGCATTATCTGAAGTTGCACCACTTGGTAGACGATAAGATCCATGCTCGTTCTACCGGTCCTTACTCACTGGTTACACAGCAGCCTCTTGGTGGTAAGGCACAGTTCGGTGGACAGAGATTCGGAGAAATGGAAGTTTGGGCACTCGAGGCTTATGGTGCTTCTTACACATTGCAGGAGATCCTGACAATGAAGTCCGATGACGTTGTAGGACGTGTTAAGACATATGAAGCCATTATCAAGGGCGAGAATATCCCTGAACCGGGTATTCCAGAGTCATTCAAGGTACTCCTCAAGGAATTACAGTCTCTGGGTCTGGATGTCAAAGTCTTAGACGAGGACAGAAACGAAGTACAGTTGATGGAGACCAGCGAATATGGCAATACAGACATCAATGCTATCATTGCCGGAGATAAGAACTTCGCATTTGAAAGCAGCGAATCTTTTGCAAAGAGTGGATTTACCAAGCAGGAATTCGATGCAGACAGCGAAGAATTAGTCAACATTGAGGATGAGGAAGAAGAGCCGGATATGGATGCTTTTTCGGATGATTTCGATGGAGACGATCTTGGCGACGAGTAGTAAGAAGGGAGATTAGCAATGCCAGAAGCAATGAATAAAGAAGCAACAAATCAGCCAATAGAATTTGATGCAATTCAGATTGGCTTGGCATCACCGGAAAAGATCAGAGAGTGGTCCAGAGGCGAAGTAAAGAAGCCTGAGACCATCAACTACAGAACTTTGAAGCCGGAAAAAGACGGATTGTTCTGTGAAAAGATCTTTGGACCGAGCAAGGACTGGGAATGTCATTGTGGTAAATACAAGAAGATTCGCTATAAGGGCGTAGTCTGCGACCGTTGTGGTGTTGAGATCACAAAGGCAAGTGTTCGTAGAGAGCGTATGGGACATATCGAACTGGCAGCTCCTGTATCTCATATTTGGTACTTCAAGGGTATCCCATCCCGTATGGGACTGATCCTTGACTTGTCACCGAGAACACTGGAAAAGATATTGTATTTTGCATCCTATATCGTACTGGATGCAGGAGACACACCTCTTATGTATAAGCAGGTATTGTCAGAACAGGAATATCAGGATGCCAGAGAACAGTACGGCTCAACTTTCAAGGTTGGCATGGGTGCTGAGGCAATCCAGAAACTGCTCCGCGATATTGATCTGGAAAAAGATGCGGCTGAACTCAAGGCAGAACTCAAGACTGCTACCGGTCAGAAGCGTGCCAGAGTTATCAAGAGACTGGAAGTTGTAGAAGCATTCCGTGAGTCAGGCAACAAGCCGGAGTGGATGATCCTTACGGTTATCCCGGTTATCCCGCCGGATCTTCGTCCGATGGTACAGTTGGATGGTGGACGTTTCGCGACATCCGATCTGAATGATCTGTATCGTCGTATCATTAACCGCAACAACCGTTTGAGAAGACTGCTTGAACTGGGCGCACCGGACATCATCGTCCGTAATGAAAAGCGTATGTTACAGGAAGCCGTTGATGGACTGATCGACAATGGTCGTAGAGGTCGTCCGGTTACAGGTCCTGGAAATAGAGCGCTCAAGTCTTTATCAGATATGTTAAAGGGTAAATCCGGACGTTTCCGTCAGAACCTGCTCGGAAAGCGTGTTGACTATTCCGGACGTTCCGTTATCGTCGTAGGACCGGAACTTAAGATTTACCAGTGTGGTCTTCCGAAAGAAATGGCGATCGAACTCTTCAAGCCTTTCGTTATGAAGGAGTTGGTTGCAAACGGAACCGCGCACAACATTAAGAACGCAAAGAAGATGGTCGAGAAGTTGCAGACAGAGGTCTGGGACGTACTCGAGGAAGTGATCAAAGAGCATCCGGTTATGCTGAACCGTGCTCCTACACTGCATAGACTTGGTATCCAGGCATTTGAGCCAATCCTTGTAGAAGGTAAGGCAATCAAGTTGCATCCACTGGTATGTACCGCATTTAACGCCGATTTCGATGGTGACCAGATGGCTGTCCATCTTCCACTTACCGCAGAGGCACAGGCAGAATGTCGTTTTATGCTCCTGTCTCCGAACAACCTGCTGAAACCATCTGATGGTGGTCCGGTAGCCGTTCCTTCACAGGATATGGTACTTGGTATCTACTATCTGACCATGGATCGTTTGGCTGACCATTCCAAGGAAGAGGGCATTACGACTGTTTCTGATAAGGTATATACCGACGCAGAGGATATCAAAGCAGACATCAATGCAGATGTTATCGACATTGATGATATGATCCATTTTGAGGATGTGACAGACGGCAATCGTCATGTCATCTGTAGAGCAAGAGATATTCTTGGACATTATTACCCGAGTATGAATCAGGCGCTCTTAGCATATGAGAATAAAGAGATCACACTGCACCAGACGATTTACGTTCATAAGAGCGTGACACTTGCAGACGGAAGCGTAGTAGAAGGCAATGTAAAGACAACCTTAGGCCGTTTGATCTTTAATGAGATCATTCCACAGGATCTGGGATTTGTTGATCGTAGCAAGCCGGAAAACGTGCTCCGTTATGAGATCGAGTTCCATGTTGGCAAGAAGGGATTGAAGCAGATCCTGGAAAAGGTCATCAATACACATGGAGCAACCAAGACGGCAGAAGTATTGGATGATATCAAGGCTATGGGTTACAAATACTCTACCAGAGCAGCCATGACCGTATCTATTTCCGATATGACCGTGCCGCCACAGAAGCCACAGATGATCGCTGATACAGAAAAGACAGTTGACCGTATCACGATGAAATATAAGAGAGGTCTTTTGACAGAAGAAGAACGTTACAGAGACGTTGTAGAGACCTGGAAAAAGACTGATGATGAACTGACAGAAGCCCTGCTTTCCGGATTGGATAAGTACAACAACATCTTTATGATGGCTGATTCCGGAGCCCGTGGTTCTGACAAGCAGATCAAACAGCTTGCCGGTATGCGTGGTTTGATGGCTGATACAACCGGTCGTACGATCGAACTTCCTATCAAGTCAAACTTCCGTGAAGGTCTGGACGTATTGGAGTACTTCATGTCAGCGCATGGTGCTAGAAAGGGTATGTCCGATACAGCCCTTCGTACCGCCGATTCCGGATACCTGACCAGACGTATGGTTGACGTATCACAGGAACTGATCGTTCGTGAATCTGATTGTAATGCCGGAAAAGATCGTGAGATCCCTGGTACTTACATCACAGCCTTCATGGATGGACGTGAAGAGATCGAGAGTCTGGAAGAACGTATCACAGGCAGATTTGCATGCGAGACGATCTGCGATGCTGATGGCAATGTGATCGTTAAGGCAAACCATATGATCACACCAAAGCGCGCACATGCGATCGTTACCGTTGGTGTGGATGAAAACGGAAAAGAGATCACACGCGTGAAGATCCGTAACATCCTTACCTGCCGTTCGCATGTCGGCGTTTGTGCAAAGTGTTATGGTGCCAACATGGCAACCGGTCAGGCAGTACAGGTCGGTGAAGCAATCGGTATCATCGCAGCACAGTCTATCGGTGAGCCTGGTACACAGCTTACCATGAGAACCTTCCATAGTGGTGGTGTTGCCGGAAACGATATCACACAGGGTCTTCCTCGTGTCGAAGAATTGTTTGAGGCAAGAAAGCCAAAGGGACTTGCAATCATCACAGAATTTGCCGGTATCGCAGAGATCAAAGATACCAAGAAGAAGCGTGAAGTTATCGTCACCAATAAGGAGACAGGAGAGAGCAAGGCTTATCTCATCCCTTATGGTTCACGTATCAAGATCGTAGACGGACAGGAACTGGAAGCCGGTGACGAACTGACAGAAGGTTCTATCAACCCACATGATCTCTTAAAGATCAAGGGCGTGCGTGCCGTTCAGGATTACATGCTTCAGGAAGTACAGCGTGTATATCGCTTACAGGGTGTAGAAATCAGTGATAAGCATATCGAAGTTATCGTGCGCCAGATGTTAAAGAAGGTGCGCATCGAGAACAACGCTGACTCTGAGTTCTTACCGGGAACACTTGTTGACGTCCTTGACTTTGAAGAAATGAATGAGAAACTTGCAGAAGAAGGCAAGGAAGTGGCAGAAGGAAAGCAGGTACTGCTTGGTATCACAAAGGCTTCCCTTGCAACCAACTCCTTCTTATCAGCAGCATCATTCCAGGAGACAACAAAGGTTCTGACAGAAGCAGCCATCAAGGGCAAGATCGACCCATTGATTGGTCTGAAAGAAAATGTCATCCTTGGTAAGTTGATTCCAGCCGGAACAGGTATGAAACGTTATGGCAACATCAAGTTGAATACCGATTACAATCAGGAGATCGAAGAGCAGACAGAAGACTTCGAAGATCTTTATGACGATACGCCGGTAGAAGAAGCAGAGACAGAGGCTGAAGATACGGTTTCTATCGACTAAGGATAATAAATGATCATACAAAGCACCACGGAATGCAGAATATGCCTTCTGTGGTGCTTTTTGCTTGAAAAATCCCTTGACAGATGCAAAGAATGTTTATATAATATTTTAGCGTGCATAAAACTGTGCACACTTATAAACTATACTACAGGAGGTGAAAATAATGCCAACATTTAACCAGTTAGTAAGAAAGGGACGTCAGACATCTGTAAAGAAGTCTACAGCACCAGCTCTTCAGAGAGGTTACAATTCTCTTAAGAAGAAGCCTACTGAGACATCTTCTCCACAGAAGCGTGGTGTTTGTACAGCTGTTAAGACTGCAACCCCTAAGAAGCCTAACTCAGCGCTGAGAAAGATCGCCAGAGTTCGTCTTTCAAACGGAATCGAAGTAACATCTTACATTCCGGGTGAAGGTCACAACTTGCAGGAACATAGCGTTGTATTGATTCGTGGTGGTAGAGTAAAGGATTTACCTGGTACTCGTTATCACGTAATCAGAGGTACACTTGATACAGCAGGTGTAGCTAACAGAAAGCAGGGTCGTTCTAAGTATGGTGCCAAGAGACCAAAGGACGCTAAATAAGACCTAGCAGACAATTGTATTTTCACAAAGAA
Organism: bacterium; assembly: GCA_963629085.1. Lineage (GTDB taxonomy): Bacteria > Bacillota > Clostridia > Lachnospirales > Lachnospiraceae > Pararoseburia. The sequence continues at coordinate 2,930 of CAVGHS010000078.1, read as the reverse complement.
ATATGGTTAGTGTTGAAATTTATTTTCATTTGTCAGAATAAATTTAGCACGAACACATAACATGTGAGTACCGTTGAATTAATCGAAAAAATAATATGATTAAGGAGGGAAGTAACGTGCCACGTAAAGGACATACTCAAAAAAGAGACGTTTTGGCGGATCCAATTTACAATAGCAAGGTAGTAACCAAGCTTGTCAATAACATCATGTTAGATGGTAAGAAAGGTGTTGCCCAGAAGATTGTATACGGCGCATTTGCCAGAGTAGAAGAAAAAGCAGGAAAGCCTGCTCTTGAGGTATTCGAAGAAGCCATGAATAATGTTATGCCTGTACTTGAGGTAAAGGCTAGACGTATTGGTGGTGCAACATACCAGGTACCGATCGAAGTTAGACCAGACCGTCGTCAGGCACTCGGACTTCGTTGGTTGACTATGTTCTCTCGTAAGAGAAGCGAGAAGACCATGGAAGAAAGACTCGCAAACGAGATCTTAGATGCAGCAAACAATACTGGTGCATCTGTTAAGAGAAAAGAAGACATGCACAAGATGGCAGAAGCAAACAAGGCTTTCGCACACTACAGATTCTAGTAGTTGCTTATTACTTGTGTACAATAATATTAGGAGGAAAAAATCTTGGCTGGAAGACAATATCCACTGGATAGAACCAGAAATATTGGTATCATGGCTCATATCGATGCTGGTAAGACCACATTGACAGAGCGTATCCTTTATTATACTGGTGTAAACTACAAGATTGGTGAGACTCATGACGGTGCATCTACGATGGACTGGATGGAGCAGGAAAAAGAGCGTGGTATCACGATCACATCTGCTGCAACCACATGTCACTGGACACTTGAGGATCATCATAAGCCAAAGGCTGGTGCATTGGAGCATCGTATCAATATCATCGATACCCCGGGACACGTTGACTTTACTGTAGAAGTAGAGCGTTCACTTCGTGTACTGGATGGTGCCGTAGGTGTATTTGATGCTAAGGCCGGTGTTGAGCCACAGTCAGAAAACGTATGGCGTCAGGCTGACACTTACAACGTACCTCGTATGGCATTTATCAACAAGATGGATAAGATGGGTGCAGACTTTTTCATGTCAGTACAGACTATCATTGATCGTCTTGGCAAGAATGCGATTCCGGTACAGATCCCAATCGGAGCAGAGGATGACTTCAAGGGTCTGATCGATCTGTTCGAGATGGATGCTTACTATTACAATGACGACAAGGGTGAAGACATTGATATCAAAGAGATCCCGGATGATTTAAAGGATCTTGCTGATGAATGGCATACCAACCTTGTTGAAAAGATCTGTGACCTTGATGATGACCTGATGATGATCTACTTAGAGGGTGAAGAGCCATCTGTAGAAGAAATGAAGAAGGTACTTCGTAAGGCTACGATCGCATGTGAAGCAGTACCTGTTTACTGTGGATCAGCATACAAGAACAAGGGTGTTCAGAAGTTATTGGACGGCGTTATCGAGTATATGCCGGCTCCAACAGACATTCCTGACATCAAGGGTACTGACTTAGAAGGCAACGAGATCACAAAGCCATCATCCGATGATGAGCCATTTGCTGCTCTTGCATTCAAGATCATGACAGACCCATTCGTAGGAAAACTTGCATTCTTCCGTGTTTATTCAGGAACGTTGAACTCCGGTTCTTACATCCTGAATGCAACAAAGGATAAGAAGGAACGTGTAGGTCGTATCCTTCAGATGCACGCTAACAGCAGAACTGAGATCGACAAGGTTTACTCAGGAGATATCGCAGCCGCTGTTGGTCTTAAGATCACAACAACAGGTGATACTATCTGTGATGAACAGCATCCGGTTATTCTGGAGTCCATGGAATTTCCAGAGCCTGTTATTGAGTTGGCTATTGAGCCTAAGACAAAGAATGATCAGGGTAAGATGGGTGAAGCTCTTGCAAAACTTGCAGAAGAAGATCCTACTTTCCGTGCTCATACAAACCAGGAAACAGGACAGACAATCATCGCCGGAATGGGCGAACTTCACTTGGAAGTTATCGTAGATCGTCTGCTTCGTGAGTTCAAGGTAGAAGCAAATGTTGGTGCACCTCAGGTAGCATACAAGGAAACAATCACCAAGCCTGTTGATATCGACAGCAAGTACGCTAAGCAGTCCGGTGGTCGTGGACAGTATGGTCACTGTAAGGTTAAGTTCGAGCCAATGGATCCAAACGGAGAAGAGACATTCAAGTTCGAATCTACCGTTGTTGGTGGTGCTATTCCTAAGGAATACATCCCGGCAGTTGGAGAAGGTATCGAAGAAGCAGCACAGGCTGGTATCTTAGCAGGATTCCCTGTAATCGGTATTTCTGCTAACGTATACGATGGTTCTTACCATGAAGTCGATTCTTCAGAAATGGCATTCCACATCGCTGGTTCTATGGCATTCAAGGATGCTATGAAGCAGGGTGGCGCAGTCCTTCTTGAGCCGATCATGAAGGTTGAAGTTACTATGCCGGAAGAATACATGGGTGATGTTATCGGAAGTCTGAACGCTAAGCGTGGTCAGATCGAAGGTATGGATGACCTTGGCGGCGGTAAGATCGTACGTGCATTTGTTCCGCTTTCAGAGATGTTCGGTTACTCTACAGAACTTCGTTCTTCTACTCAGGGACGTGGAAATTACTCTATGTTCTTTGATAGATATGAGCCGGCTCCAAAGAGCGTTATGGACAAGGTTATCAGCGAACATGCTAACTAATATTATTTCTTCGGAAATAGTTGAAAAAACCATCATTTCCATATATAATTGGAAATAGTTGAATTAAGAAATGACATCCAAAAGGATGTAAATTTAAGGAGGAAATTAAAATGGCAAAGGCTAAATTTGACAGAAGCAAACCGCATTGTAACATTGGTACTATCGGACACGTTGACCACG
>CAVGHS010000077.1:0-10735 GCA_963629085.1 bacterium | reverse complement strand
ATCTACATTCAGATAGTAGATACTGCGCACCTTCGGAAGCGGAATGTATGCCAGTAGATTATCCACAAAAAAGGTGTGCTCCGGCAGGGTGATCCCTATGCGTTTCAATAGCATGGTCCGATAGATTATGGAGTGCAGGATCATATACTGTGACGGATGAAAATGCCCGATCTCCTGCCAGCTAAAGAGACTCTGTTGCGGCAGGACATTTTCATAACAAACGGTCTTTTTGCTTCCCTGTAAGAGGTGGTTATAAGAATAATTGCAGATCAGAAGATCCTCAGATTCTTCTTTTGCGATCACCTCTCTTAAATGCCTTAACACCTGCCGGTAGGCATCTTCTTCCAGCCAGTCATCGGAATCTACCACCTTGAAATATTTACCTGTCGCCTCCGCCAGGCCGACGTTGATGGCAGAACCATGACCGCCGTTTTCCTTGTGGATAGCGCGGACATTTTCCGGGTGTTCCTCAGCATATTGGTCTGCGATCTTTGCCGTATCGTCTGTCGATCCGTCATCAATGATCAGGATCTCCACATCCTCTCCGCCCGGCAAAAGCGAGTCGACGCATCTTCTCATATAATCCTGTGAATTAAAACATGGAACTACAAATGTTATGACTTTACTCATGATACCACCTCATTCCTTTCTCTTGTTTTCAACCACTGCATACCAAATACCAGAACCACACCAAAGAGACATGCCAAAACGGAAAACTGGGAAAGTCCCATGGCAGGCTTTGGAACATCAAGTGTTGTCGGTCCCATGATAATGGCATAGAAGGAACCGATCATCATACCGATGATACCGTAGATCGACTGGGTACGGAATTTGTCCAGACATACCTTGATACCTTTGACAACGGTTGCTGCTCCAGTGAGAACACCAAGTCCGAAACATACCAGAGATGGGAAATAAGAGAAATCCATTCCCATAAAGCCTCTGACGGCATTCATGACCGGAATGTATGCCCCGAAGATCAAAAGCAGGGTCGATCCGGAAATACCCGGCAAAAACATGGCAGAGATCGCAACCATACCGATCAGGAACAACTTTATGGACTGACCGGCAGAAAAACTTCCCAGATCCATGGTCGAGCCACCGTTACCACCATTTGCCCAGGCAATGATGACAACCAGCACGATGCCGGCAACCAGATAAAAAGCACCGCTTTTGACATCCTTTAGACTTTCTTTTTCTTCGATCGCGATCAATGGGATCGATGCTGCGATAAAGCCGATGAACAAAGAACTGACTACATAAATATGGCTGTCAAAAAGATTGGTCAGTACGACAACGGCACTCGCCATACCGATGATCCAGCCCAGCCCCAACTTGATCAGATAACGAAATCCCTGCTTCTTGTCATTCATATCGCCAAAGATCACATCATGGATGGATCCGATGAACTTATCATAAAATCCCATAATAAAGGCAACGGTTCCTCCCGATACCCCCGGCACGCTATCTGCCAGTGCCATGCAAAATCCTTGAAACATCTGTAATACTAATTTCATCAAAAAACCTCCTTGGTTGTTTTCTTTTCTTCCTTGCAAAAACAAGTATAGAAAAAGATTTTTAACACCAAAGAGGTTTCTTCTAAACTTTCTTTTCTATTATTCTAAACAATTTCTAAACATCTGATGGGAGATTCAAACGATAGCCCGCACCCCAGACCGTCTCAATGATCTGCGGTTTTCTTGGGTCATCTTCGATCTTTTCACGGATACGGTTGATATGCACCGTCACCGTCGCACTGTCCGACTCAAAATCATAACCCCAGATCTTCTCAAACAAATGCTCCTTTGAAAAGACGATGTTGGGATTCATCGCCAGATATTTTAACAACTCAAATTCCCGGTTGGGCAGATGGATCTCCTGACCATCCTTGATGACCTTCCAACTCTTGGTCATGATCTTGAGATTGCCGATGCAGAGCAGATAGTCTTCTGCATCGTATTCCCGCTCCTTTAAGACCGGTTCTTTCACATTTTCCTGTGCCCTTTGTGTCAGGCGCTCATACTGTGCCAGATGGGCTTTCACGCGTGCGACCAGTTCCATGGGATCAAAAGGCTTGACGATATAATCATCCGCCCCCAGTCCCAATCCCCGGATCTTATCTACCGAGTCCGTCTTTGCCGTCACCATAAGGATCGGTATGTCGATCTTATCCCGGTATTCCCTGCAAAGATCATATCCACTCTTGCCCGGCATCATGATATCAAGTATCAACAGATCATAGGCATGACTCTTTAATTTTTCTTCTGCCTCCATGCCATCACCGGCAACATCGACCTCATAGCCGTTCATGGTCAGATAGTCCCGCTCCAGATTTGCGATCTCTTTGTCATCCTCTGCCAATAAAATCTCAATCATCTTTTTCCTCCTCATCACTTTCCATCACAATAGGAAGCGTAATGGTGACACAAAATCCGTCCTCTCCGCTTGCCTCTATACGTCCACCGTGTTTTTCCACAAGATAGCGGCACATATATAACCCTAAGCCACTGCCATCACTGACTTGATTTCTGGCTTCATCCCCGCGATAGAATTGCTCAAAAACATGCTCGATCTTTTCTGCCGGCAGACCCGGGCCGTTATCTTTGACAAAGAAACGGACTGCCCTGCCATCGACGGTCAATTCCCCGCCCAGTGTCAGGATCAGTGGCTGATCGGATCGGGCATACTTGCAGGCATTGTCTAGCAGATTGTCCAGTACACGACGCATCTGATCCCGATCCAAACTGCACGGTGCGCCTAAAATATTGCTGTAGGAATATAGCAGACGAATGTCTCCGGTTCCCAGTTCCTCTGCCTTCTCCCCGGCATAACGCTCCAGAAAGGCTCCTATATCCACACACTCAAAATACATTGGCATATTGCCCGTCTCCAACTTGGAGAAGTAAAAGAGTTTTTCGATCAGACGATCCATATCGCAAGACTTACGATAGGCAATCTGCAAGTATTCCTGTCTTTTTTCCTCGGTATTTGCAATGCCATCCAGCATACCTTTGACATAGCCCTTGATCGAGGTAAGTGGCGTACGCAGATCATGAGAAATTCCACTGACCATCTCGATCCTGGCTTTCTCATAAACTGCATTTTGTTCCATCTGTTCTTTGAGGTGAACCTGCATCATATCAAAACTGTTACATACATTGGTAAATTCATCCATACCTTCATAGGCGATCGCCCGGTCAAGATTGCCCTCTGCGACCCGTAGTGCGCCGTCATTCAACTGATCCAAAGGTTCCATGATCTTTGCGGTCAGACGCTTGGTCAAAAGTTGACAGATCCAGAGGATGACACCGATCACGGCAATACCAACAAGGATAAACAGCAGGATAAAGGTTCCAAACATACTGCGATCCATGCCAAAGATCGATATATCACTGCGGCTGCTGACCAGAAAGACCTTGTAACTGCCCTCTGTCGTCGTCTGCGTTTTGGCAAGGATCGTTACACCCTCGACCAGATAACCGGAGATCTCTGTTTCCGAAAACGAGGCATCATACAAAGTCTCCGCCGCTTCTTCCTCATTATGTTTTGCACTCTCAAAAACAATATTGGTCTTTTCATCCACAACGATCAGACGAAAATCACTCGTTTTTAAAGTGTCAGAAAGGCTTTTCCAGTCTGTATCTTCTGCGCCGTGCTTCTGTAACTGCTCATACGCCGCCGTATAGCCCTCCGTGATTTGCGAATTATCACTGTACCATCCCAGGAACTGATCTTTAAAGACAACAAGCATGGCACCGCCGATCGCCAAAAGTGCCAAAAGGGAAAGTAAGACCATCATAAAATTGGTAATAAAGATTCTCTTTCGTACTGTCATAAAAAACACCTCTTTTTCATTACACCATGATAAGTGTCAGATGTAAATAAAAGAGGTGCTTTTTCTAAATAAATTCTAAACAAAAAATTTATGCCGTCTTTTTCTCAAACTCAGCCGCAACATCCTGCAAAAGTTTGCGGATCTCTAAGTGCTGCGGGCATGCCTTTTCACACTTGCCGCACTTGATACAATCAGATGCCTTATTATTGTCTGATGTATAGACACCATAATAATAATCTGCATTCCAATCATGATGGATCTGCTTGGAATTTAAGGTTGCAAAGAGATCCGGGATGCGGATCTGCTTTGGACATCCTGCGGTACAGTAATGACAAGCCGTGCAAGGGATCAGATTTTTGTTGTTAAAGATCTCCTGCACTTTCTTAATGGCTGCGTGCTCTGTCTCATCCAGCGGCTTAAAGTCCTTCATGAAACTCAGATTGTCCTGCATCTGCTCTAAGGTGCTCATACCGGAAAGTACCATGGCAATACCTTCAAAGCCTGCTGCAAAACGGATTGCATAACTTGCCGGAGATCCACCATGCAGATCATCGATGACCTGCTTTGCCTCTGCCGGAAGGTTGACCAGATTGCCTCCCTTGACCGGCTCCATAACAAGTACCGGCTTGTTGTGCTTGCGGCATACTTCGTAGCACTTGCGGCTCTCTACTGCCGGATCATTGTAATCTACATAGTTGAACTGGATCTGTACGACCTCGATCTGTGGATACTCGGTCAGGATCTGATCCAGGACCTCTGCCTTATCATGGAAGGAAATGCCGACATGACGCACCTTTCCTTCTTCTTTCAGGGCAAATGCTGTCTCATAGGCACGGTTTTTCTTGAAAAATGCAAAGATCTCTGCATTCTGCGCATGCATGAGATAATAGTCAAAATAGGAAACTCCGCAATCCTTTAACTGCTGCTCAAAGAATGGGCGGATATCCGCTTCTGATTTAAAATAAAAATTGGTCAGTTTGTTGGTCAAAATGAACTCACTGCGGTCATGGCGATCGCTCAGGCAGGTTTTTATTGCCTTTTCACTCTTGCCATCCAGATAACCGTGTGCTGTGTCAAAATAATTGAAGCCCTCGGCAAGAAACAGATCGACCATCCGGTTCATCTGTGCAATGTCCACCTCTCCGTCTTTCATCGGCAGGCGCATGCAGCCGAAGCCAAAATTCTTCTTTACTCCATCCATTGTCCCATCTCCTTTATCATCTACTTATGTGTAATCCCTATCTTTATTTTAACACCTAAAGCCGGGGTGCCGTCAATCCCTTATTTCCAAGGACGCTTGCCGTCCAGCCAGCCTTTTTCTTTCCAATACTTTGCATCCACACTATCGGGACGTTTCTTTAAGACCATAGACATGACCGGAAAAAAGATCCTGGTCTTTAACGGTGGCTTGACCCTGCCCTGGTTGGCTTTGATCTTGGCAGCCAGCGCATCCATATCGCGCTCGATCTTGTCCTTGGTCTTTGCCGTCACGTCTTCCCACTTCATAGCGCGCACGGCGATACCATACTTATAGGTCTTAGCCACGCCCCAATAAGCGGCACTGTCCGCCATATCCTGACAGGTGTTCTTTTGTCCGCCGCCTGCTGCTGTCGCGATACAGACCATCTGTTTTTTGAACATACTCTCCTCCGGGCGGTGCATGATCCAACGCCAGCCATAATGTTCCAACAGTGCCTTCATAGCAGAAGTCACATGATAAACATAAACCGGGCTTTCAAAGATCAGAAGGTCTGCTGCATCGATCGCCTCTGTGATTGGTGCCAGTTTCTCATAATGCGGGCACAGTTTCTCGTCCTTTTTTATGCACTGGGCACAGCCGACACACATCTGATTAAAATCGCGCGGTAAGACGATCTCCGTGATCTCTCCGTCTATTTTCTCTGCTAAAATCCTTGCCACATGATAGGTCGAGCCTTTGTGGCTCTGTCCATGGATCAATGTAATCTTCATAAAATGCCATCTCTTTTCTCTTTTATTCGCAACTCATTCTACGCTTGTGCGATAGCAAATACAATGTCATTCTGGTACTTTATGAAGTACATATACCCCCTCAAACCGAGGGGATATATATCTAATGAATAAAATTTGTAAAAGTGAATTCCGGTTCTTGTGGCATGGAAAGCCCCATCTTCATCGCTACATTCTTACAATTCAGCCAAAATGCCATATTATTTCCTAAGATCTGCATAACCTGCATGCCCCGCCCCAGTGTACCGGCGAGCCAAAGATAAATCCATCATAATCTCCGGCGATTTCTAAAAACTCGTTTACAGGATCATCAAACACACATTGATTCTGCTCCCTGCATTTTTTACAGGCAATGCATCCGGAAAGGGCTTTATTTCCAATCCAAAATACATCCGTATCCACACCAGCATATGAATAGTTGCGCTTATCCTGCTAACACTAATGATATATCCATTGATTTCATAACAGAATTTATGTATAATTTTACTATCAAACAAGGAGGTGTTTTTTATGCCAGCAATCAGATCAAGTGCTGATTTAAGGAATAATTACAATGAAATTTCTACATTTTGTCATAATTATCCTGAACCAGTTTTCATTACGAAGAATGGAAAAGGCGATCTTGCTGTTATGAGCATTGAAACCTACGAAGAACTGACCAGCCGCTTTGAACTTTACAACCAGGTTAAGGACGGAATGGACGATATTGCCACAGGCAATACAAGACCATTTTCCGAAGCTATGGCTGATATCAGGAGCCGTCGCAACCGATGAACTATCAGGTTCATATCACTTCCACCGCAGAACACGATGTTATGCGTGCTGCGGATTACATCGAATTTACCCTCAAAAATCCCACTGCCGCAGATAATCTGCTAGATGTTGCGACTGAGCAGATAGGCTCATTAGCCGACCTGCCACAGAAGTTCCATCTGGTAGATGATCCGGTACTGGCAAGTTGGGGCATTCGTTTTGTGATAATCAATAATTATCTTGCCTTTTATACGATTGATGAAGAAAAACAAACGGTAATCATCGTCCGTTTCCTCTATCAAAAAAGCAACTGGGCTTCCATTCTTCGACAGGGATTTTCCCTCATTTAAGGAATCTGTTTTATGCAGGTTCCTTTTTTCTGCCATTTTATTACCGATTTTCTTTTTTTATTTTGTAAGCCCAAGTTCTTCCACCCAACTCTGCACATCCGCATCGGATGCTCCGGAACTGAATCTTTGTCCTTCCTGCCAGTTACCGCTTCCTGCCATCTCCTCTAAGAGATCACCGCTGCGCCCCAAACCGGAAGATGCTGAGGTACAGAAAGGTATCACCGTTTTGCCCGTGAAATCATTGTCCTCCACAAAATGATTGACCGGCCATGCTGCAATGCCCCACCAGATCGGATACCCGATCAGGACCGTGTCATAGGAATCCCAAGCATCCGGTGTCGTCTGTGTCAGTTCTACATCGCGCAAACTCTCGTCATCATGCTCTTTTGCCACACGGCTATCTGAATTGCTCCAACGCAGATCGTCACTCGTATATGGCTCTACCGGTGTGATCTCAAACAGATCTGCATCCAGTGTATCCGCCAAAGTTTCTGCCACCGCCTTTGTACTGCCTGTTGCTGAATAATATGCTACCAGGATCTTTCCACCATCTGTACTTGTGTCTGCCTGTGTGGAATCACTGCTTTCCTGCTGACTGGTCTGCGTATCGCTCTTGGTCGTGTTTGCATTTCCGGCAGAATTGTTCGCTGCACCGCATCCGCTAAAGAATCCTACCACCATAGTACACGCTGCAAGAATCCCTAATATTCTCTTTGTTTTCATATCGATTCACCTATCCTTTTACCAGTTTTTCTTTTCCTTAGAAGAGTCATAGTTATTCTTTCTCTCTTCGACCATCTGTACAAACCATTCCACCATCTTTGGATCCTGATGTGAGAAGAAAGAACTCTCTGCCTTATCCAGATCTGCGATCTGCTTCATATCTTCATCCGAAAGTGTAAAGTCAAATACGTTGAAGTTTTCCTCCATTCTCTCCACATGGGTCGACTTCGGAATGACGACCACACCTCTTTGTATATGCCAGCGGAGCATAACCTGTGCCGGTGTCTTTCCATACTTCTGTCCGATCCCTGCAATGACAGGATTATCAAATGTACCTCCTCTGCCCTCGCCAAACGGAGCCCATGCCTCCAACTGGATGTCATACTTATCGGCGTATTCCTTCATTTCCTTCTGCTGGTTAAAGATATGTGTCTCTACCTGGTTGACCATCGGCCTGATGCGATTGAAGGCTGCAAAATCAACCATACGGTCTACATAGAAATTGGAAATACCAATGGCTCTGATCTTTCCCTCCTCATAAAGATCTTCCAACGCATGATAGGATCCATAAGCATCTGCAAATGGCTGGTGCAAAAGTACAAGATCCAGATAATCCGTCTTTAATTTTTTCATGGATTCCAGTACTGATTTCTTTGCCTCCTCATATCCATAATGTTCGATCCATACCTTGGTGGTAAGGAAGATCTCTTCTCTTGGGATACCGGACTTTTCGATCGCATTTCCAACTTCTTCCTCATTGAAGTAACTTTGCGCCGTATCGATCGCACGGTATCCGACTTTTAAGGCATCTAAGACACAGCGCTCACATTCCTCCTTGGTCACCTGATACACACCATAGCCTAAGATTGGCATTTTTACACCATTATTTAAAGTTACATATTCCATGACATCCTGTCCTTTCTCTTGACTATACTTTGTTTCTACGCTATGATTCTATCACTCGGTAGTTACTACCGGTCAATATTTAATTTCAAAAAAAAGTGTAAAATGAAATATTAAATTCTTGTTTCACCAACTAAATTCATGTTTGACGATTTTAGTCTTACACAATTTGTGATATGCTTATTTTGGTTAGTGGATTCCTCCAGCAAAAGGAGGATTATGTATGTCTAAGAAAAAAGAATATGATCAAAAACACCTTACTACCAGTCAGCGTATCCACATTGAAAAGGGTTTGAACGATGGATTGTCTTTTGCCGCTATTGCCAGAAAACTGGATAAACATCCTAGTACTATTGCAAAGGAAATAAAAAAATATCGTACTTTTCAACCTCGCGATGAGAATCCGAAAAAACATCTTCGCTGTGCTCTTTTTAAAGAGTGCACCATGCGCTTTCTTTGCGAGGAAAAATACTGTGTAAAAATGTGTAAAAGCTGTTTTGATGTAAAGCTTCAGGTGCAAAAATGCAGCTACTTATGTCCGGAATATCGCGAACCACAATGTGCTTCTATTTGCAAAGCACCTTATGTTTGCAATCATTGTGCAAGACAACGAACCTGCAATAAAAACAAAGCCTATTACATCGCACAAAATGCTGATAAATCTTCCCGGGATCTGCTCGTATCATGCAGACAAGGGATTAATCAAAATGCTGCAGACATAGCTTTACTCGATGACCTTATCTCTCCATTACTTGCCCAGGGACAGTCATTAGCACATATTTATGCTTTTCATGGACATGAAATCCCATGTTCCAGAAAAACGCTCTACAACTATATAAACCAAGGTGTTTTTACTGCCAAAAACATCGATTTACGCCGCAAAGTACGTTACAAATGCAAACCCAGAAAAACTGGCACAAGTATCAGTTTAGCTGCAAAAGAATTTCGTATAGGACGCACCTATGAAGACTTTCAAAAGTTTATCCAATCGAATCCTGACATTCCGGTTGTTGAACTCGATACCGTGGAAGGTGGTCGTAACAACAGTACCCAGGCTTTTTTAACTATCTTTTTCCGAAACTGTTCTCTTATGCTTATTTTTGTATTACAGGAAAAGTCGCAGGACCAAGTCATAAAGGTTTTCGATTATTTATCTGAAAAACTTGGTATTAAAGTTTTTAAAGAACTGTTTCCCGTAATTCTAACCGATAATGGCACGGAATTTCAGTTCCCAAAACGATTAGAATGTGATAAAAATGGAGAACTCCGTACGAAAATTTTTTATTGCAATCCCAACTCTTCCTGGCAGAAAGGTCGTATTGAAAAGAATCATGAATACATCCGGTATGTGATCCCAAAAGGGCAAAGTCTTGATAATTATACACAGAAAGACGCCCACGTATTGATGAATCACATCAATAGTGAAGCAAGAGACAGCCTGAACGGCTGCACTCCATTCAGACTGTCTAAAATGCTTTTGAATAACAGGTTGCATAGACTTTTATGTCTTCAGGAAATACCTGCTGACCAAGTCACTTTGAAACCTTCGTTACTCAAGAAATAGAATTATAACCAAGACGGAATCCACTGCCGAATTTAATCCTACAAAAATTTGGCATGTGGAATTTAGTCTTGCACACTTGTCCAGATGCCTGTTTGCCATGCTTGCACACATGAAAAACAGACATCTGCAAGGCCATTATATCTCTATTTTCAATATCCGTAAACCAAAACAAAGTGAATTAAGTCTTATAAAAAAAGGATTTGTTTAAATCAAGAATTCACTTTGAAATTTAACCTTTTTGAGGTAGGATTATGTACTATACGATTAAACAAATGGCTGAAATGTTCGATGTCACAGAACATACATTACGATTTTATACGGACAAAGGCTTGTTGCCCTGCGAACGTGATGGCGGTAACCGCCGGGTGTTCAACGAAGAATCGGTCAACTGGATGCAGGGCATTAAATGTTTGAAAGGCTGTGGTGCATCCATTGAAGATATTCAAGAGTACTGTCGGTTATGTATGCTGGAAGAGTCGGAGGAAAACCTGCGGGCGCGCTATGAAATCATTTTGAAACAGCGGGAGCAGGCATACAAGCGTTTGAAGGAAGCGAAAGCAACGGCAAAATATATGGATGATAAGGTAGCACACTATGAAGCCATCCTTGCAGGAATTG
>CAVGHS010000076.1:0-10837 GCA_963629085.1 bacterium | reverse complement strand
GGAAGAAAAGACCTTTGACGATATTCTGGATTTTCATGTGAAGTTTGCACGTATCCATCCATTTCAGGATGGCAATGGTCGTGTGGGGCGATTGATTATGTTCAAGGAATGCCTGAAATATAATATTGTTCCATTTATTATCGAGGATAATTTGAAAATGTTTTATTATCGAGGATTGAAAGAATGGAACAATGAAAAAGGATATTTAATTGATACTTGCCTGACAGCACAAGATAGATATAAAGTATACTTGGATTATTTTAGAATTGCATATTAAGAGAAAAAATAATGATAATTATCATATGAAAAGAAAGATAAAAAGAAACAGGATTACTCATTGCAATAATGACTAACCCTGTTTCTTATTTAATTCGTAAGTCAAACTCTCATGAAAGCCCTTCACAACAAACCTTCAAGTTGCATCCTCACGAAGATTGATCCTCAAAAAGTTTGATTACCCGGCTTTTTCTATGTACGAATCATCAATCTAAGATGTGATTTTCTGTAAGGTGTCGTAAAAGTTTGGATAGGAGATGACAACGCAATCCGGATCATCGAAAGTCGTTACGTCATCTGCGGCAAGTCCGGCAATTGCAAAGGACATGGCAATGCGGTGATCTGCATAAGTCTTGATCCGGGCTCCATGCACAGAACGTCCGCCATGAATGACCATGCCATCCTCTGTGCCGATGGCATCGGCTCCCATGGCATTGAGATTTTCTACAACCGAAGTGACACGGTCAGACTCTTTGACACGGAGTTCTTTGGCATCCCGGATGATGGTATCTCCTTCTGCAAAAGCAGCCATGACAGCGATGACCGGAATCTCATCGATCAGTGTCGGGATCAGGTCGCCCTCAATGATCGTACCGTGCAAAGAAGCAGATCGTACGAGCAGATCGCAGACTTCTTCCCCGGATACCGTGCGTTTGTTTTCGTAAGAAATATCGGCACCCATTTGTTCGGCAACTTTTAAGATGCCATCGCGGGTAGGGTTACAGTTGACATTGCGGATCATAAGTTCTGCATGGGAAACGATGGAAGCGGCTGCAATAAAATAAGCAGCGGAAGATATATCGCCCGGAATCTGAATTTTTTGTCCGACCAGGTGGGGATTGCCTTCAATACTCGCGGTTCTTCCTTCGGAGGTGACTTTTGCACCAAAACCACGCAGCATAAGTTCGGTGTGGTTACGGGATAAGACCGGCTCTGTGACAGAAGTTGTGCCATCGCAGTAAAGACCAGCCAAAAGGACAGCGGATTTGACCTGGGCAGATGCCACAGGAGAATCATAATGGATGGCATGCAGATCGCCGCCTTTTATCTCTAAAGGAGCGCAGTCATTGCCCCGCAGGGAGGTGATCTTTGCCCCCATCATGGAAAGCGGACTTATGATACGCCGCATGGGTCTTTTCTGGATGGATGCATCTCCGTTTAAAGTGGATGTAAAAGGACAGCCGGATAGGATACCACTGATCAGTCTTGTGGTTGTACCGCTGTTGCCGACATCCAAAATGTCTTTGGGCGCTGTCAGACCATGTAAGCCCTTTCCCCGGATAACTACATGATCGGCATCTTGTTGAATGGCAATGCCCATTTTTTGAAAGCAGGCGATCGTGGAACGACAGTCTGCTCCATCTAAAAATCCGGTCAACTCGGTCGTGCCATCGGCAATGGCACCGAACATGACACCGCGGTGGGAGATAGATTTATCACCCGGAACATGGATCTGACCTTTGATATGATTTGCTTTTTTGATTTCCATTTTCTTACCTCAGATAGTCTAGGATTCGTGAATCGTATAGTGCTTGCTGAGAACAAGTTCTGCTGCATCCATAGCAGCCTGATCGTATAACTCGATACGCAATACACCTTTTTCAAATTCTCTATTGTGCACAATACCAATGTTCTTGATACTGATGCCGTTGGCTGCCAGCGTTGTTGCAATGGTGGCAATGGCACCGGCTTCATCTGCAAGATCCAGATAAAACTCGTAGGATGAAGGGAGTACCCCCTGCTTTTTGAGCGGAAGATCATCCCGGTAGTCTTTAGCCGAGGAAAAAAGTTTTATGACATCATCTTCCTTTTGGTCTGAAATAGATGTGATAAAATCCTGTAGGCTTTTTTGGTAAAGGGCAGCGGCTCTTAAGATCTCTTCCTTATTGGTGGCGCAGATGTGTTGCCACATAACAGGAGAGGAGGAGGCAATCCTTGTAATATCACGGAAACCACCGGCGGCGATCGTTTTCATCGTTTCATCCGCAAAATCGTTCTCTGCAACAAAATTGACCAGAGACGCTGCAATGACGTGGGGCAGATGACTGATGCAGGCTGTTGCAAAATCATGCTTGTCCGGGCTCATGATCAGTGTGAGCGCACCCAGAGAAGAGATAAAGGCAGAAAAGTCTGCCAGTCTTTCTTTTTCAAAATCTTCTGTTACCGTAAGGATATAATAAGCATTTTCTAAAAGGTATGGACTGGAATGATCGTAACCGATGGCTTCCGAACCTGCCATCGGGTGTCCGCCGATAAAACGGGAGGTCAGTCCCAGATCGGCAACGGCTCTTGTGATGTCGCCCTTAACACTGCCTACATCTGTGATGATGCAGTGGGCTGGCAGCATATCCGCCAGACGGGTCAGGTAATCGACATTGACTTTGACCGGACCGCATAAAAACAAAAGGTCACAATCCGAAAAAGCCTCCAAAGGCAACATGGTCTCGTTCGTGATAATGCCGTCGGCATAGGCAGCCTGTATGGTGCTTTCGCGTGAGGCGATCGCGATCATTTCCGTTTGAGGGTATTTTTTCTTGATAATCTTAGCGATGGATCCACCGATCAATCCCAGACCGATAAATCCGATTTTTGGGTATAACATATTCTTCTCCTTATGTAACTATAATGTCCGACCTGCGAGCGAAATATAAGGCTTTAAGTTCTCCATGACGGAAGTAAACTGGTCAAAGTCCAGAGATTGTGGACCATCGGACAGGGCGTGCGCCGGATCATTGTGAACTTCGATCATAAGACCATCAGCCCCGCAGGCAATGGCTGCCTTTGCTAAAGGTTCTACGAAAGAGCGTACGCCGGTAGCATGGCTTGGATCGACAATGACCGGAAGGTGTGTGCGTTCTTTTAAAACACAGACGGCAGAAAGATCTAAGGTATTTCTTGTGGAAGTCTCATAGGTACGGATACCGCGCTCACACAGGGCTACCTTGGAACTGCCGGATGACATGATGTATTCTGCTGCATTTAACCATTCATCGATCGTTGCGGCAAGTCCGCGCTTTAGAAGTACCGGCATACCGGTTTTCCCGACTTCTTTTAAAAGTTCAAAATTCTGCATATTGCGGGCACCGACCTGCAACATATCTACATATTTAAAAGCAGATTCCACAGCATGGGCTGAGGTGACTTCGCAGATGGTAGCAAGACCGGTCTCCTTGGAAGCTGTCTGCATATAGCGGAGTCCGTCTTCTTCCAAGCCTTGGAAAGAGTACGGGGAAGTGCGTGGCTTGTAGGCACCGCCGCGTAAGATGGTCGCTCCCTGTTTTTTTACGGCTCTGGCGATGGTAAGCAGTTGTTCCTCCGATTCCACGGCACAAGGACCGGACATGATCGTGATATTATCAGAACCGATCATGGTGTCTTTTACAGCAAATGAAGTTGGTTGTGGATGGAATTTTTTGTTGGCAAGTTTGTAACTCTCTGTGACCGGGATCATCTTGTCGACGATCGGATTGGACTCGATGGCAGTCAGGTCGATCTTGGTCTTATCACCGATCAGACCGACGATCGTGACTTCCTCGCCGCGGGACAGATGTGTGTGAAGTCCGGTGGCTTCGATATCTTTTATAAAATGGTGCAGGGCATCCTCAGATGTTTGGGGTTTTACTACTAAGATCATATGCATTTCTCCTTCTCATACTAAATACAAATTTTATCATAGTCACTTTTTTTCTTAAAGTCAACACTTTAAAGCGTAAAAGTTTAAAGTGCGAAAAATAATCAAATCATAAAAAGTGGGAAGACTACTTTTATGAAAGTAAAAGAAACATGTATCATTGCCTGCTTTGCCATCGTCCTGCTTGGCATGCGGCAGACTTTGGAAGCAAAAAGAATGTCGGAGGAGATCATAGAAAAGGGGCAGATTCTTTATGAACTGGGGGGAGGCAGCAATTCCATTTTAAATCCGGAATCTGTAACAGAAGATGATCTTCCCATTCTTTTAAAAAATCCAAGAAGAGAGGGATACCTCTTTGGCGGCTGGTATCTGGACGAAGACTGGGAAGATCGGATCTATCGCATCGAAGACACCAGGGGCAAACGGCTGTATGCCAAATGGAATCTTTGTATAGAACCCAACCGCAATGTCCGGGAATATCCCTATAAGGCAAGTGGAGGTGATCTTTTGCTGAAGGATCTGACCTATAGTTTTTTGTATGAACTGGAAACTCCGGGCAATCCCGGAACCCGGATTCAGGATCTTTTGCAGCAAAAGTATGCTTCCGAATACCAGTGCCCGCAGGGGCTTTGCATCACACCGGACTATATCATTGTGTCTTCCTATGCACTGGAAGAAGATAAGTTGGGAGCACTGACCCTCTACGATCGGACGACATGCGCCTATGTCATGTCTTTTGGCATGGAGGCCGACAGTCATCTTGGCGGGATCGCTTATGACGGCAAGGCATTATGGATCTGTCATTCTAATACGAAAGAAGTGGAGCGGATCTCTTATGCCTTTATCAAAAAATTGGCGGGACTGAGCCGACAGAATTTTATTGATATTACATCCTGCTTTGAGCGCTATCCGGTCGACAACACGCCATCTGCCATTGCCTGTATGGACGGCAGGATCTATGTCGCAACCCACCATGTCTACACACCGGGTATTATGTATGCTTATGCCTATGATGGTAAAAGCCTGGCAGTAGAAAAAAAGTTTTTTCTGCCGGCAAAGGTACAGGGGCTTTGTCAGGATGAGACCGGACGGATCCTCTTAAGTTTATCCTATGGACGGAACCAATCGTCATATTTAAGCGTGTATTCTGATATGGCGGCTTTAGAGAAGAATTTCTGGGATCCTGCGGTGCGGGTGGAAATGCTGCCGGGATCGGAGGCGATCGCTGTGGAAAATGGACTTTACTATGTCCTGTTTGAGACGGCTTCCTATAAATATTTTGAAGGGAGTGACGGCAAGGGAACCTGTAAGTATCCGCTGGATAAAATTCTCCTGCTTTCCGAGGAGAGTATTTTTTATGATTGATGCTGACAAAAGCCGATTTTACAAGGGATGCTGCTGACAGATGAATATGATTTCTTTATTGACAAATAGTAGGGATATGTTAGAATATATTACAAATTGCATTCGCCATATATGATATATCAGGGACAGGTATCTGTATCATACGAATAGAGTGGTCCCACGGAGTAAGATACTTCGCCTCTAATTAGATGATTCTAGTTAGAGGCTTATTTTTTAGGAGGAAAAGAAGAATGTCAAAACCTTATAATCACAAAGTCGTAGAGAAGAAATGGCAGAAGGTCTGGGATGATGAGAAGGCTTTCGCCGCACCAAATGATTATTCAAAACCAAAATATTATGCATTGGTGGAGTTCCCATATCCATCCGGACAGGGACTTCATGTAGGTCATCCGAGACCATATACCGCATTGGACATTGTGGCTAGAAAAAGAAGAATGCAGGGATACAATGTACTTTATCCGATGGGCTGGGATGCGTTTGGACTTCCAACCGAGAACTATGCCATCAAAAATAAAGTACATCCAAAGATTGTGACTGCAAACAATGTGGCACATTTTAAGGATCAGTTACATTCTCTTGGATATTCTTTTGACTGGGATAGAGAGATCAACACGACAGATCCGAATTATTACAAATGGACACAGTGGATTTTCTTAAAATTATTCAAAGCCGGACTTGCATACAAGAAAGAGATGCCGATCAACTGGTGTACTTCCTGTAAAGTAGGTCTTGCAAACGAGGAAGTTGTCAACGGACGCTGTGAGAGATGTGGTTCTGAGGTTGTTCGCAAGGTAAAGAGCGAGTGGATGCTTAAGATTACAGAATACGCTGACAAATTGATCGATGGCTTAAATGATGTCGACTACATTGAGCGTGTCAAAGTATCCCAGAAGAACTGGATCGGAAAATCAACCGGAGCAGAAGTTGACTTTTCTATCAAGGGAAAAGAAGACAAACTCCGTATTTATACAACGAGATGTGATACTTTATTCGGCGTTACTTACATGGTAGTATCTCCGGAGCACCCATATCTTGACAAATACAAGGCAGAGATTAAAAACTGGTCTGAGATTGAAGCATACCGTGAAGCTGCCTCTAAGAAATCAGATTTTGAGCGTGCAGAACTTGCAAAAGATAAGACAGGCGTTCAGATTGATGGTCTTGTTGCCGTAAACCCTGTCAATGGAAAAGAAGTGCCAATCTGGGTTTCAGATTATGTATTGATGAGTTATGGAACAGGCGCTATTATGGCGGTTCCGGCACATGATGAGAGAGACTGGGAATTTGCAAAGAAATTCAATCTTCCAATTATTCAGGTCGTTGCAAAAAATGGCGAGGTTGTTGATGTTAATGAGGCAGCATTTACTGATGTTGCAACCGGAGTTTTGATCAATTCCGATTTCTTAAACGGATTGGAAGTAAAAGATGCAAAAGAAAAGATGATCTCTTACTTAGAGGAAAAGGGAATCGGTACTGCAAAGACAAACTACAAATTACGTGACTGGGTATTCTCACGCCAGCGTTATTGGGGTGAGCCGATCCCGATTGTAGAATGTGAGAAATGCGGTTATGTGCCGATTGATGAAAGCGAACTTCCATTGATGCTTCCGGAAGTAGAAAGTTATATGCCTACCGATAACGGAGAATCACCGCTTGCTGCCATGACAGACTGGGTAAATACAACCTGTCCGTGTTGTGGGGGATCTGCAAAACGTGAGACGGATACCATGCCGCAGTGGGCAGGATCTTCATGGTATTTCCTCAGATACTGTGATCCACATAATGATAAGGCACTTGCCAGCCCGGAGGCGTTAAAATACTGGCTTCCGGTTGACTGGTACAATGGAGGTATGGAACATACAACCCTGCATTTGCTTTATTCAAGATTCTGGCACAAATTTCTCTATGACCAGAAGGTTGTTCCGACACCGGAACCATATCAGAAGAGAACATCCCACGGCATGATTCTCGGTGAGAATGGCGAAAAGATGTCGAAGTCAAGAGGAAACGTTGTAAATCCGGATGACATTGTGAGAGAATACGGGGCTGATACCTTAAGAACCTATGAAATGTTTATCGGAGCTTTTGACTTGGCAGCATCCTGGTCAGAAGATGGCGTAAAAGGCTGCCGTCGTTTCTTAGAGCGTGTCTGGAAATTGCAGGATATCATGACAGATGAGGAAGGGTATTCTGCGGAATTAGAGACAAAGATGCATCAGACCATCAAGAAAGTCAGCAATGACTTTGAAAACTTAAAATACAACACGGCAATTGCAGCAATGATGGCATTGATCAATGACTTCTACAAGAAAAATTCCCTTACCAAGGGCGAATATAAGACATTGATCACATTATTAAATCCGGTTGCGCCTCATATTACAGAAGAGTTATGGCAGATTATTGGTGGAGAGGGATATCTTTACCAGACGACTTGGCCGGAATATGATGAAGCAAAGACAGTTGAGTCAACCGTTGAGATTGCAGTACAGATCAATGGAAAAACAAAAGGAACATTGACCATTGGCAAAGACGATGCAAAAGATGATGTTATTGCAAAAGCAAAAGAAACTATTGCAGATAAGTTGACCGGTAACATTGTAAAAGAGATCTATGTACCGGGACGTATTGTTAATATCGTAGCAAAATAAGAAAAAGATATACATAAGGACGACTCCTATGGGTCGTCCTTATTGTCTGTCTTAATGTGGGCGGAAGGTATGTATCAGTTGTATGATACGGTCTGCCTTTTTTTGATCTTCGGGTGACATGTTCTGTTTTAGCATACCGATGAGCAGTTTGGTCTCGGTATCGGTAAAACTCAGTCCCTGTGCTTTTGCCTGCATGGCGGCATTGGACAACTGGCTTGCCAGTTCATTGGCATTGTTGCCGTGTGATTGTGCGGCAAAAGCCTGTAAGAATTGTTGCTTTTCTTTCGGAATGGATTGAAAGATCGGATTGTTGAGAAAGGATGTATCCATTAGTCGTTTCCTCCGTTAAATAGAATTTCATAAGTGGACAGCATTTGCATGGCGTTCAAGACCTGATCGATCTGTCGTTTTTCATTGTCATTACAATAGACTTTGACGGCGTTTAAAATGTCAGATGTCGAATTCTTTTTCTCCATGGCGCTGATCTGCATGGTATTTTCCGGATTTTCAAAATATTCCATGGTTTTTTGCATTTGCAGATAGGAGATCATCATGGAGATATTCTTTTGTGCCGTCGATCCCAAGTAAGGCAGGATCGTTTTTAATATGTTTATTTCCTTATTTTGTAAACGGTTGTCATAAAGAGAAAGAGATTCATTTTCCATAAGCGTTTTTTATTTACTATATGACGGATTTTAAAAGTTAGAATAAAATAATAGGAAAAGACCTTGGGAAAATAGAAGTATGAAACGCTTGATCTTAAGAAATAATGAATGTTATGAGGTGGACGAGGAATGTCTGCGGAAAAAAGAAATGCAGCATGGAGATTGTATGCCTTGTAAAAAAGAGGAAAGAGGTAAAGACGATCGATGGGATAACAGGAGAAAAAAGAGAAGATAGGATAGAAAAAAGGCGCCCTTTGAAAGGACGCCTCGATGAAAGTTAATTAGAAGAAACTTCCGCATCCGCCGCCGTCGTTACAGCAGCAAAGAAGTAAGAGGATGATCCAGATGCTGTTTCCGCATCCACATCCGTCATTTGAAAATGTTGATCCATTGCCGCACAATGCTAAGATCAGGATGATCCAGATCAAAGAAGAGCAGCATCCGTTATTGTTGTCATTTCCACATCCACAATTTGTTGCAACTAGGTCACTCATAAGAAACCCTCCTAAATATTTACACTGTATCTTATGCGCATTTTGAAAAGTGGTTACAAAATGATTCGTGACTTTACCACAGTAAAAAGTTTTGCTATACTAGAATGCAATAGGTAAAATGCTAAGGAGGCAAAGAACATGAGCAAGATTATGATGAAGACACCACTTGTTGAGATGGATGGGGATGAAATGACAAGAATCCTCTGGAAGATGATCAAGGATGACCTGTTACTTCCATTTATAGATTTAAAGACCGAGTATTATGACCTGGGTCTGGAACATCGTAATGAGACCGATGATCAGGTGACCGTAGATTCCGCGGAAGCGACCAAGAAATACGGGGTTGCCGTAAAGTGTGCAACGATCACACCAAATGCTGCCCGCATGAGCGAGTATGACTTGAAGGAAATGTGGAAAAGCCCGAACGGAACCATCCGTGCGATCTTAGACGGCACTGTTTTCCGTGCACCGATCGTTGTCAAGGGCATCGAGCCATGTGTCAAAAATTGGAAAAAGCCGATCACCATTGCGCGTCATGCTTATGGGGATGTTTACAAGAATACAGAGATGGTCGTTCCGGGACCGGGCAAGGTAGAACTTGTCTATACGGCAGAGGATGGCAGCGAGACGAGAGAGGTTGTCCACAACTTTACCGGAGCAGGTGTTGTACAGGGACAGCACAATTTGAATGATTCCATCGAGAGTTTTGCCAAGGCATGTTTTAACTATGCCTTAGATACCAAGCAGGATCTCTGGTTTGCGACCAAGGATACCATCTCTAAAAAATACGATCATACCTTTAAAGATATTTTCCAGGAGATTTATGAGGCTTCTTACAAGGACAAGTTTGCTGAGGCAGGCATTACCTATTTCTACACTTTGATCGATGATGCCGTAGCCCGTGTTATGAAGTCCGAGGGTGGTTATATCTGGGCTTGTAAGAACTATGATGGCGATGTCATGAGTGATATGGTATCCTCTGCCTTTGGTTCTCTTGCCATGATGACCTCTGTTCTAGTATCTCCACAGGGCGTCTATGAGTATGAGGCAGCCCATGGAACGGTACAAAGACACTATTACAAGCATTTAAAGGGCGAGGAGACATCCACAAACTCTGTTGCTACGATTTTTGCCTGGACAGGAGCATTGAGAAAACGTGGTGAGTTGGATGGCACGCCGGAACTTTGTGATTTTGCAGATAAGTTGGAGCAGGCTTGTATCAAGACGATCGAGGATGGAAAGATGACAAAAGACCTTGCCTTGATCACGACCATTGAGAATCCGACGGTCTTAAATAGTGAGGGATTCATCAAAGCCATCCGGACAACACTGGAAGCTATGTTATAGGAGGAAGTCATGATCTTATCATGCCAGAATCTTTCAAAGTCATTTGGAAGTGATGACATTATAAAGAATGTATCCTTTCAGATCAATGAAGGGGATAAGGTTGCCATTGTCGGAAACAATGGTGCCGGTAAATCAACACTGCTCAAGATGATCACCGGTGAATTGGATGCGGATGCGGGCAATGTCGTGCTCGCAAAGGATGCAAGTCTTGGTTATCTGGCGCAGTATCAGAATGTAGAAGGATGTGAGACGGTCTATCAGACCGTCTATTCTTCGCGTCAGGATATTTTGGATATGCAGGCTCGCCTGCAAAAAATGGAAGAACAGATGACTGAAGTTACGGGAGATGCCTTAGAGACACTTTTGGAACGCTACCATGAACTCCATGATATCTTTGACCATAATAATGGC
>CAVGHS010000075.1:0-10948 GCA_963629085.1 bacterium | reverse complement strand
GTTGACATTCTGTCCGCGCAAACGTATCGGCACCTGCACATAGGAATACATCTGATTTAACTGGTTCATAAATTCTATATTTTGAGACAGGGAGTTTGCAGTCCCCTGTATAGTCTCTTTTGCGTTTGGAAACTTGTCTGCCAATTGCTCCAGGTCATGGATCTGCTGTGACATTTTCTCATACAGATGGCTGATGCTGTGTTCTTTTGGTAATTCCTGCGGCTCTAGCGACCATTCCTTGGTCACCAGGTCAGAAAATAATTTCTGATAGCCCTTGGAGCGCAAGAGATTCTGCACGCTCTCTTTTGGCAGTCTGCTGTCATTCTGTCCTAAAAAGACAGATATTTCCTGCAAAAAAGCGTCTGCCTTGGTCTGCGGCAGAAGTTGTCCGTCTGCTGTAAAAAAGTTGGCATGGTCTTTGATGAAAGACGGCATCTGTCCCAAGACTTTTTGCAGGTCTGCAAACGCCTCCTGATCTATCGCATTGCCGAGCGTTCCGGCTTCATAGGCATCTGCCTCTTCCAGTGTCTGGGAAAAGATAGCCGCCCTCTGGGATAAGTATTCCAGATCCACAGACTCCTGTCCTTCTGCAGCGATCATCTCCTCTGCATAAACGCTTGTCCCTGTCGTGATCGCCTCCTGCATGGCGCCATCTCCGAAAAATGCCAGCAAGCTGTTGTTTTGTCCGATCATTTCCCGGGTATCTACCGCATCATCCAAGAAAGACTCGCCCAATGCAGCGACCAGATCCTGCACCTGGCTTAAGACTTCGCGCCTGTCTGCCTTATAATTTTCAAACTGTCCGACACTGTTTGCATCAATGGGAAGTTGTAATTTCTGCATCTGCACAAGGGTCTCCGGCTGACTGCCCGGGACAGCCCCGATCTGTCTTGCCATGTTTTGCAGGCTTTTGGAGTCGATCGACATGCCTTCTTTCATCATGGCATTTACCATGTTTAAGTTGCGCTCACTCACTGCCAGTCCCGCGGCATCCAGCGCCCGCATCAGTGTCGGGTTGCCCTGACCGGCTCCCATAGAGATCGGCTTGATCCGGATCTGTTCTCCATCATTGGACTTTACCTGAAAAAAAACAGACTGCCCCTTAGTAAGAGACAAGCCCGCGTCCAATCTTGCTGTAATATTCTGTCCACTGCTCAGCCCTAATATTACCTGGGTACCGCGTATGCTGTTTACGGTTCCCTCAAAGATATTACCTGTCTTTAATTGTTTTACCGTCTCGACTAACTGCTCGATCCCCTTTGTCTTGGTAGAGACCTCACTGCCGGAAGATAAATTGTTTTGATACTGTATCAGTAAATCAGAAACCTGCACTTGTCTTCCCCCTTAGAAAAGTCACTCGCTTTCCACAAAATGACCGATAAAGGACTTTCTGTGGATGGAACTTGGTCCATACTTCTGTAACGCCTCAATATGTTCTTTGGTGCCATAGCCCTTGTTCTGTGCAAAGCCATATTCCGGCATAATGGCATCATATTCTTTCATCAGACGATCTCTGGTCACCTTTGCAATGATACTTGCCGCCCCGATGGAAATACTCTTGGCATCGCCCTTGATGATCGGCACCTGTTTGATGGATACCTCCGGTATGGTCACGGCATCATTTAACAAAAGATCCGGCTCCACCTCAAGTTCTGCGATGGCTTGACGCATGGCAATATAAGTCGCCTGTAAGATATTGACCTCATCGATCTTTTCCGGCGAAGCAAAACCTATGCCCACCGCGGTGGCTTTTTCCATGATCTCCTCATAGAGAGCCTCACGTTTTGCCTCCGATAACTTCTTGGAATCATTGATATAAAGAATCTCGCAATCCTTTGGCAAAATGACTGCTGCCGCGCACACCGGTCCGGCAAGCGGGCCTCTGCCCACCTCATCAATGCCACAGATCAAAGGATAGCCTGCCTCATAGCGGTGCTCATAGGTCCGCAAGACCTCCAGACGCTGTCTTTCCTGTTCCAGTCGATCCAGTCTCTTTTTCGCCTGACCGATGATCTTGGCAACGCCCGGTCTGCCGTCTCGTATGTATTTCTCAATAAAATCCGGTAATTCCAGATCGTCTTTTTCCTTGTATTCCTGCTGGATATCTTTGATCTTTTTTTCCATATCCATGACTTCTCCTAAATACTACTGGTGTTTGATGACCATGATCTTGTTGAATGGATAAATGCGCACCCATGCCTTACCGATGATGTCCTGACGCTTGATCTTGCCTACCGATGCAAAACGACTGTCGGTACTGTTGTTGCGATTGTCACCCATGACAAAGTACTCATCCTCCCCAAGCGTGATCGGTTCCGATGCCAGTCCCGGATTCTGTATCGTCTCCAGTCCATAATTCTCTTTTAAAAGGGTGCCGTTGATATAGATCTCCCCGGCATCATTGATGTAGACCGTCTCTCCCGGCAGTCCGATGATGCGCTTGATATAATAGGTATTATCTTCATATTGATATGGAAAGATAATGATATCAAAGCGCTCCGGATCATGCAGACGATAAGAGATCTTATCCACGATCAGATTGTCCCCATCAGACAGGGTCGGTTCCATGGATGAGCCACTCACGCGGGATCGCTGTCCTACAAAAGTTATGATCAAAAAACAGATGCCAAAAACAACGACGATGTATAACAAGAGACTTAAGATCTCATGTGCCGGTGATGTCTGTTCCGGTCTATCCTGCTTTTTGATGTCTTTTTGTGTTTGTGTCATTTTTATGCTTCCGTCTCTTCCTTTTTTATTTTCTCCGGAAATTCCAGAGAGATCTTTCCGATCGTTCCGCTGCGGAAATCATCGATCACCAGAAGGGCTGCCTTACTGTAATCCAACTGGTTTCCCTTAGACCGGCAATTCCGGTTCTCTGCGATCTGCTCTAAGAAAGTAAGGACTTCCTGGGTCTCGTCGATCTGATAACGCCCTGCTAAAGCCCCCGGATACTTGTCCTTTAGGATCTTGCAGAGTTCTAAGGCAAGTTCTTCTGTCTGCAAGAGTTCATCTTTGATCGAGCCGATACATGCCAGATGCAGTCCAACGGTCTGATCCTCAAACTTTGGCCATAAGATACCCGGTGTATCAAGTAATTCTACATTTTTATTCAGACGTATCCATTGCTTTCCCTTGGTAACACCCGGTTTGTTGCCGGTCTTGGCACAGGCTTTTCCGGCATAGGAATTGATGAAGGTCGACTTTCCTACATTGGGAATCCCCACGACCATAGCGCGTACCGGTCGGTTCTTGATCCCTCTTGCCCGATCCCGCTCGATCTTTTTGGCACAGGCATCCATGACCACCTGTGTCACTTCCTTCATGCCTTTCCGGTTGCGGGAATCTAAGGTCACAACAAAATATCCCTTGTCCTGAAAATATGTTTTCCAGCCTGCGGTCACCTTAGGGTCTGCCAGATCTGCCTTATTCAGTAAGATCAGCCTTGCCTTTTGTTTGCCTAGTTCGTCTATATCCGGATTGCGACTGCTCTGCGGTATTCTTGCATCCACCAATTCGATCACAAGATCGATCAGTTTGATGTCCTCCTGCATCTGTCTTTTTGCCTTGGTCATATGACCCGGGTACCATTGAAATTCCATATCTGCTCCTAGTTTACCGGTCCGAATCCCTTGAGGGATAAACAGAACCATACTTTGCCTATCATTTCCTTGCGTGTCACGTTGCCGATCGATTCATAGCGGCTGTCCTCACTGTTGTTGACATTATCACCCAACACAAAATACTCATTGTCGCCTAAAGTGATCTCCGTCTCCGCACGTCCGGCATCCTTGATCGATAATCCGGTCTGCTTGAGATTTGTCGCTGTACCATTGACATAGAGTCTTCCGCTTTTGATCTGCACGGTATCTCCCGGCACCGCCACAATACGCTTGACATTGTCGTTGGCACTGGTATTGCCCTTTGGCGTAAATGCCACGACATCACCTTTTTTCGGTGACCGGATGTGATACGTCACACGGTCGACCAGAACACTGCCATTTTCGCTAACTGCCGGTGTCATGGATTCTCCCGAACAGGAGATCCTTTTGCCAAAGCCTAACGTGACAAGAAAGGCCAAGGCGATCACGGCTAAGATCTCCAGGATCCAAATGATGACGTAGCGGACTTTTTCACCCTGTATCTTACGACGACGGCGGCGGAAATTCAGCCCGTTTCTACCGGTGCCTATCTTTTTTCCCATCTGCCTCGTCATGTGTATAATCTGTCTTTTATTCATAATTCATCCTAT
Source organism: bacterium (assembly GCA_963629085.1). GTDB lineage: Bacteria > Bacillota > Clostridia > Lachnospirales > Lachnospiraceae > Pararoseburia. Next base: position 6,696 of record CAVGHS010000075.1, on the reverse strand, counting down.
TATCATATCTCATTTATCGGATACATAACAATCCTATATTACTATACACGATATGAAAAAAAAGAACAACCACATTTGTGGTTGCTCTCTCTTCCGGTCTTACTACTGAACTAATTCTTTGACCTTAGCCTTCTTACCGATGCGATCTCTTAAGTAGTTAAGTTTAGCACGTCTAACCTTACCACGACGTACAACTTCGATCTTCTCAACGTTAGGGCTATGAACCGGCCATGTCTTTTCTACTCCAACACCGTTAGAGAACTTTCTAACAGTAAATGTCTCACGATTGCTTCCACCCTGTCTCTTAAGAACGGTACCTTCGAATACCTGGATTCTTTCACGGTTACCCTCTTTGATCTTAGCGTGTACTCTAACAGTATCACCTACGTGGAACTCGTCTACTTCAGACTTTAACTGTTCTGCTTCAATGTTCTTGATGATTTCATTTGCGTTCATTTTGTGACCTCCTAATTAAATTATCTTGACGTTCTTAATACATGCGTACCAGAGGACCATCTCTTTTCACAACTCGTTGATAATATCATAAACCTGTGCAAAAGGCAAGTATTTATTCTATTTCCTTGCATTTTTCTAAAAACTGCAGATCTTTTTCAGAAAGATCCGCTGCTGCCAGAAGATCCGGTCGTCTCTGCCGTGTGCGAAGAAGGGATTGCTCGTGCCGCCAGGCGTCCACTTTGGCATGATCTCCCGACAAGAGGATCGCCGGTACTTTTTTCCCTTTCCATTCCTCCGGTCTGGAATACTGCGGATATTCTAAAAGATTGTTTTCAAAACTCTCGGTTTCCTTGGAATCCCCATTGGAGAGCACCCCCGGCACCATACGGGAAATGGCATCCACCATGACCATGGCTGGCAGTTCCCCTCCGGTCAGGACAAAATCACCGATGGACATATAATCCGTCACGATCTCCTCTAAGACACGTTCATCTACGCCCTCATAATGACCGCAGAGCAGGATGATGTTTTCCTCTTTTGCCAGTTCCTTGGCATCTGACTGCACAAAAGTCTTTCCCTGAGGTGTCAGATAGACGGTGCGTACACTGCCCTCTACACGGTCGACAACAGACTTCCACGCATCATAGATTGGCTGCGCCTGCATGACCATACCGGCGCCCCCACCATAAGGATAATCATCTACCTTTTTATGCTTGTCCAGGGTATAATCCCGGATATTGACCGCCTCTATGGATAAAAGCCCCTTTTGGATTGCCCTGCCGATAATGCTGGTATTTAAGCCCTGCATGACCATTTCCGGGAATAAGGTTAAAACAAAAAACTTCACGTTTACTCCTCTTCTAACAGTCCATCCAAGAGATGAACGGTCATTTTCTTTTCTTCATCATCTACACGCAAGATGCAATCGCGGATGGCCGGAAGCAGGACTTCCTTGCCGGACGGCATCTCGACCACATAGACATCATTGGCACCTGTCGTGATCACATCCGTCAGGACTCCCAGTGTCTGCCCCTGGTCTGTCACGACCGAAAGACCGATCAGATCCGCGATAAAATACTCGTTTTCTTCGCATGCAACACGGTTTTCCTTTGTCACATACAACTTGGCTCCCTTGTACTTTTCTACATCATTGATGCTGTCATAGCCCTTGAACTTTAAGATCACAAGATTCTTCTGCGGTCTCGCTGAAGTCACCTCCAGCCTGATCTGCTCACGACCGGTATCTAAGATCAGATCCTTCATATTTTTAAAGCGCATCACATCATCCGTCAGAGGAAAGACCTTGACCTCGCCCCGGACTCCGTGTGTCTGTGTGATCGCGCCCACCTGATATAAATCCATATACTCTCTCCTGAAAATATCTTATTGATATAAGAAAATCCCCAACCGCCACACCTTTGCATGGCAATTAGGGATCTTAGTCTTATACAATATCTACAACGACTTTTTTATCCGACTTTGAGGCTGCTGCCTTCACTACGGAACGGATTGCTTTTGCAATGCGTCCCTGCTTGCCGATTACCTTGCCCATATCTGATGAAGCCACATGTAACTCAACAACAATCGTCTTGTCATTTTCTGTCTCTGTAACAACAACTTCCTCCGGGTAATCTACCAGTGACTTTGCAATTACTTCAACTAATTCTTTCATCACCTAATACCTCGTTCTTTCAATGCCTGTTTCAATGGATTATTTCTCGATACCAGCCTGCTTGAAAATTCTTGCTACAGTCTCTGTTGGCTGTGCTCCGTTAGCGAGCCACTTCTTTGCCAACTCTTCGTTTACATGATATGCGGAAGGATCCTGATTTGGATCGTATGTTCCGATCTCCTCGATGCACTTACCATCTCTAGGTGATCTGGAATCTGCTACTACGATTCTGTAGAAAGGATTCTTCTTCTGTCCCATTCTTCTTAATCTAATCTTTACTGCCATTTTGTTTTCCTCCTAAGAAATAAAAATTATAAATTTATGTTGTTAAAAAGGAAATTTCATTCTTCCTCTTTTACCACCCATCATGCCCGGCATTTTTTTCATCATCTTTTTGGTCTGATCAAACTGCTTGATGAAACGGTTGACTTCTGCAATGTCAACGCCGGCACCTCTTGCCAGTCGCTTTTTACGACTCGGATTCATAAGTTTCGGATTGGCTCTCTCCTCCGGTGTCATGGAAAGGATGATTGCCTCGATGTGTGCCATCTTTTTGTCATCAATGGCTCCCTCTAACTGTGAGACCTGTGCACTGTTCATGCCCGGGATCATCCCCGGCATCATACCAAGCACACTGCCGATACCACCCATCTTCTTCATCTGCGCCATAGAATCCAGATAATCATTGTAATCAAACTCTGCCTTGCGCATCTTGCGGGATAAGTCTTTTGCCTTTTCCTCATCAATGGATGCCTCTGCCTTTTCGATCAGAGAAAGGACATCACCCATGCCAAGGATACGGGACGCCATTCGATCCGGATAAAACTGTTCCAGATCATCCAGTTTCTCTCCCATACCACAGAAAAGGATCGGCTTGCCTGTCACGGCACGAATGGAAAGTGCCGCACCACCTCGGGTATCACCGTCTAACTTGGTAAGGACAACGCCATCAATACCAATCTTCTCATCGAAAGTACCTGCTACATTGACAGCATCCTGTCCGGTCATGGCATCGACAACCAGAAGCGTCTGTGCCACATCAACGGACTCCTTGATCTCCACCAACTCATCCATCATGCCCTCGTCAATATGCAGACGTCCTGCGGTATCGAGGATCACAACATTGAAGCCATTTTTCCTGGCATGCTCGATGGATGCTTTTGCGATATCTGCAGGCTTGTTCTTGTCTCCCATGGCAAATACCGGTACGCCCTGCTTTTCCCCGTTGATCTGCAACTGGGTAATGGCAGCCGGACGATATACGTCACAGGCAACTAAAAGCGGTTTCTTGCCTTTTTTCTTCACATGACCTGCCAACTTGGCAGTCGTGGTCGTTTTACCTGCACCTTGCAGACCTACCATCATGATGACCGTGATCTGCTGCCCCGGGCGATAAGCGATCTCTGTCGTCTCAGATCCCATCAGATTCGTAAGTTCTTCATTTACGATCTTGATGACCATCTGTCCCGGATTCAGACCATTCATCACATCTGCGCCGATCGCACGCTCCTGCACTGTCTTAACAAAGTTCTTTACGACTTTGAAATTGACATCTGCCTCTAAGAGTGCCATCTTGACTTCCTTAAGAGCAGCCTTGACATCTTCCTCGCTCAGACGTCCCTTACCACGAAGGTTCTTGAATACATTTTGTAATTTGTCTGAAAGACTCTCAAATGCCATCTTATAACTCCTCTAGGATATCGTTGGATATGACCGTGATCTGTGATAAGATCTCTTCCACGGAATGTTGATCGGTAGCGTGTACCAAAGTATCGATCGTCCTCACTTTGTCTCTGATATGAACAAACTTGTCAATCAGATGTAACTTGTCCTCATATTCTTCTAATGTACGGGTGGATCGCTTGATCACATCATGCACCGCCTGACGGCTGATGCCCCGATCGGCTGCGATCTCTCCCAAAGACAGGTCATTTAGTACGAAATCTTCATAGATGCTTCTCTGATGATCGTTTAACAGTTCACCATAGAAATCATAAAGATCTCCCTGCTCAATCTTATCGTTCATATCATCACCTCGTATAATATACTATAGCAAAAAGCAGGTGTCAAGTATTTTTTCTTGACACCTGCTTGTAGGTTTTCCTAATTAAATCTCTCTATTGTGTTTCATGTCTTTCATACTTCATACTGTCTTCTACGTTCATCAATCCTTCTCATCTTTTCATTCATTTTCTTTTCTGTGATGGTCTCACCATTAAATCCATATGACATTTCATAAACTCTTGCAATATCCCATTGTTCCATAGGAATCCGTTGTCCATTATCATCTAAAAATGCCTTCATCGCCGGAGCATATGTCTTATCGCCTATTTTACATTGTACAACATGTGGATATAGATATACCAAATACGCCTTGTAGTCATCCAGATCATTACACAGTTCCAACTTCAGATAATCTTTTAATCCTTCAAAAAACATACGTGCATATATCCATTCATAGAATTTTCTTTTCACAATTCTATATTTCTTAAATCTCACGCGTTATAAGTTTTCCCATTATGGCATTCATAGTAAACCGAATGCCGGGATATTCCATCTCATCCATGATATTGGAAACTTCTTTGACTTCAAAGGTCACACCATCACCAAGGTCGATATCCTTGATTTCATCCACAATCCGTCTGACATCTTCTGCTGACAGATTCTGGTTCTTGATGCTGGTATCAATATCCATTGTAGACCGAAGCGCCACACCTACCATTGCAGTTACCAGCATTCCACCTTTAATGATAAAATTATCCTTGTACTCAGAATTGGCAACTCTCTCAAGAAAACGCTCCATCATATAGATTCGCATGAGCGTTCTAACATCTGCCTTGTTTTCCTTTGCCACATTCTTGATTCTTCCCTTGACCTGCTCTGGCGTAAGCTGCATTTTACAATAACACCCCCATATATCTGCGGATCACATTATCAACCCGAAACAGCTTTGCATACGCCATAAGCTGATTCAGATTCTTGTCTTTTCTGGAAACATACATTTTAAGAACAGAATTGAAATCCTGTGCTTCAATGGAACTTCTGCTTCTCATCAAGTCACAGATGGTTCGTTCCAAATCATACATCGGAATCATATTACCGCTGTTGTCCTTCACAATGATCTTTCCAACATCCAACAGTTCTTTTTTGACCGTATAGACTTTACAAGTACCATCCGCTATAAGTCGGTGAGCATTATACCCACTATACATTGTAAGCGTATGGACAAAAGGCTCACGATCTGTCAAACCGTGATAGTAAAAAGCTTCGTCATGCGAAAAGACAGCATTGGGACATCTTTGATGCAGCACATACAGTTCATCCACCCAATCATCCCCAGTAGAATAAATACCTCGGCTGACCGGCTCCAACCCGTTCTCACGGACGTATTTATAAAATTTGAATTTTGAAATTCCAGATTTTCCCGCGATTCCCGGCGTAAAATAATCGTGATTTTGAACTAATCTTGTCATCTCATTCATAGAATCACCATCCTTCCGTGCTTATATTATAATCGAAATAAGCACGTTAGTCAAGTAAAATTAAACGATCGTGCTCATTTCATGTTTAATATATGCACGCTCGTCGAGTTTTATGCTGTCAAAATTTGTTTTATTCTCCCACACTCTCATTTCTCCGGCTTCGCCACCAGCCCAAACCTGCAAAACATCCCGTAGATGTACGATACTCCACGTATATCCCCCAGTGCCTTCGGACGGTCAACAACCGCTCCTATCTCATCCACATTCCTAAACGCCAGCAGCACCGAACTCCACGCAAGGCTCTTGCTTCCTTCCCTCCGGTCGATCCACAGCTCCTTGGTGAGGGAGCCGTTGCGTCCGGTCTTTATTGTGTAGGTGAACGGGAGGCCAGTGAGTGTCTTGAAAGTGTAGCCACGGTAAGCGACGATACAGTTCCAGAGGGTTTCTTCGTTGGGGTTCTCCATCATTTTCCTTACTGCCCTATACCTTCTCTGCCGCTCTGCGCCGACGCTAATCTTGTCCCCCGCAACTATGCTTGGAAAATACACCCCCTTCTTATAGGGCAAATAAGATGTGACGGAGGATTTGGAGAGTTTCAAAGCATCCGCTGTGGAGACAACGGCATCGGCGTAGGTCTGTGTCGCTCTGAAATCGCTGAAGGTGTCCTGCACCATCTCCGCTGTCTCCGACTCATACACACCCGCCGTGATGAGAAGCTTACGCACCTTGATGGGGTTGAGCCCCAATGTGTCAGCTATATTCTGAAGAGAACAGTCGGCGTTATAGAGTGCCACAGCACCCTCCATCTGCTCCATCAAATTTCCTTCTTTGCTATACTCCGGCTTTGACTTTTTCCGCCCGCCGCCGGGCTTGCACTTTCTTTCCACAGGCTGTCTCCTCCTCTTATTTCCGTCACTAACTATACATTTTCCTCTTTTGAAAACCGTGTGACAGTTCACACGGTTTTCTGTACTTCAGTGCATAAACTTTTTTGTTTTATTTCAAAATTGCACTGCTCACTCTTCTAGCAACCAGTCTATGAGATTTTCAGATTTAATACCGTCATAGGAAGCATCAAGCCCCGGC
>CAVGHS010000074.1:0-11035 GCA_963629085.1 bacterium | reverse complement strand
CTATGGATGTTGCACCATTTACATTCGTACTTCCTACATAATTTCCTATGTAATAATTCCAGGTAATATCTTTATAATCCGTAATCGTGGTTGGAAGAGTAAACGTCTCCCCCTTAGTTACATAAAATGACTGGGAGCGACCATATCTGAAATCGCTTGGATCACTGACATTGCAAACAACCTTATACTTATCATAGATTGTGTTTACATTTATACGGGTGACATTGTCCGTGATCTTTGTCTTTGGATCAATTACTTTATTATAGTAAGTTCCTGTTGCCGGATCATAGGTCATGTTCCAATCACAGATTTCCAACGCTTCTACAGTCAGATTTTCATCATGTACTACATTCTTATATAAGACATTTTCTTTGAATGCCTCTAATGCATCCCCATAAGTCGCATCATCATCAACAAAAACAGATGACGCATAAGTATTACGATATGTTGTATATTGACCAATGAAAGAATAATAAATTGTTACAATATTCTTATCATAATTCGCAATCAAACTTATATTCGGTACATCATAACTAAACCTCTGTACAAAGTCTGAAACCTTGGTTTCTTCTGTTACATTCTGATAGGAAGTCCAATTTGTGTTTAAGGTCCATCTGGTAAAGTTGATACCTTCAACTGCTTTTGGCGACTCAATGTAATCGGTCAAGACCTGTCCCATTGTTGCATCATCAGGCACAGCAATCATCTTTTGACTATAATCATAGGTCATAGCATAGTAATATGCCGGTTCCATGCCCTGATCCGTCAGGTAATACGTATTATTCTTTGCCAGATACATCTGACTATTAATTTTTAGAAATTCTACTCCTTCATACTTAGCGGTTAAAGACACTGTATAACTTCCATTGCTATAATCAAATACGATTGGCGTATCCAAAGGAACCACATTATCTGTACCATTCGGATTCATCATAGAACTATAGGTATCTCGGAATCCTGCTAAGGTATAACCATTCTTCTTTGCGATCGCATCGAAATCTACCAACTGCTTGTTTTCTTCTAAAAGATCTGCATAGGTCATCTGGCGGCTTGCGACCTTATCTTTGGAAACTGTTACATTCTGCCATGTGTTATTCTCATCGATGTAACGAATGGTGATACTGACGCTTCCTGTCGGTGCAGAGAAGGTATTCTTCTGCATAACAGAGAAATAATAGTTATCATTAACGCGATATGCTTGATTGGATGGATAAATTGCAAATTCATTTTCATAATAGCCATCTACAGATGAACCAAAAACAACACTTGATACACGCCACTCACATGGATATGTATCATCTGTTATGGTATATGATCCTTCGTATCTATCCGTATCCTTATTGTAATCCAAAACGATTTGACTGTTAGACAATTCCGCATCCGCTATTGGGTCTAAATTCAATCTAACATCACTGTAGATATTTTGATACCCTTCTGCTGAAACAGAGAATTTGATAACATCACCTGCTGAATAATAACCATCCTGCTTGATATCTGAGTTTTTAGTCTTTTCTGTAGTCAGAGAAAATGTCGTACTTGTTGCATTCTGCACGTCTACAGAAACCGTATTCCAAGAAAAATCCTGTTTGTACAAATAGTAGGTAGTATCCTCGGTCCACACACTAAAGTTATATACGTCAAGAGCATGCTCACCATTTAATAGACCTTCATTCCATGCAAAATCCCCTTCAAAACACTTCTTTTCCGGATCATATGTCAGTTTCACTTCATTTCTTGATGTATTGTATTCAGAGCAACTATATAGACCATCCTCACTATAGCAATATGTTGACATATGCGCAGAAACCGTCGTTTGCTCATCAAACGGAACATCTGCATCTTCCGGAAGGGACGCTGTAATATGTGCAACATCTCCTTCTTTAGATAATGTTGCCTTATCAACACTATAAACCGTATCCAAATACACATCCTCGTGATCTACCGGATCCGGAGTCACCCCCGGTGTGTAAGTATAATCAGAAACCGTGCATGTATATAAGGTACTGTCGTCCCAGTCCTTTGACAGAACATTTCCACGTGTATCTACAATTTTGATACTTTCCAGAAACATATTTCCTGCAGGCCATGAACTTCCCAGGGTAAACTTTAATTTTGCAATATTGGTTGTTGCATCATAAGAAAATTTGCTGCTGTAGTCATCGCTACCTTCTGCATAGAAAGTACTTCCCCATGTGCTCAAACTAGTCCCATCTGCGCTGGTATAACCATACCATAATGTAATGTACTTAATATCCGACTCTGCGTCGTAACACTGTACATCTACTTCCAGTTCATCGTTGACAGAGACCGCCTGTCCCTGCTGTACAAACGTCACGCCTTCCAAAACCGGCGGCGTTGTATCATAATTGTTGCCACTTGCTGCATAAGCAATACCACTGTATATCGTAGTAAATGCTACGCAACACATAAGTAATACAGCAAGCAAGATCTGCTTATGCTGTTTCTTACCATGTGCCTTTGTAATTCTCATACTTTTTCATCCTCCTCTTTTTGTTCTGTGTAGAACGATTCGTATACTCCTCCTCGTCACATTGTATAAAAACACATACATAGATTTTACACCTTGTTCATTCTTTTATCAATCTTTTTTCATATTTTAGACACATTTTATCCATATTCTAATTTGTTTTTATATAAAATAAAAAGTGCCACACTTGGTGACACTTTTATCATTACTATAATCTATTATTTTCTATTCATATAAGAGATCCACAAACATCTCTTGCACTTTTGTCTTATCCACATAGTACTCTTCGTAATTTCCCTCTCTTGCCACATTGACATCCAAGGTCTGCAACGTGACATCGTCCACGGTAACGTTATGGAAATTCCACCCCAGATACCATAATTCCGCCGGGGTAAGATCACTATTGCCATTCTCTTTCATAATATTCCAGAGTTTCCATGGCAGTAATGGCTGCTTTTTCCATGCGGCTTTAAATGCAGTCAGATAATTTGCAACATACTCTTTATGTCGTCCGGTACGTTCCAGGCTACTTTGTTCCGTGTATATATTTCGGCAATGCAGATATTCCGTTGCCAGATCTCCCTGCAATAAGATGGTCTGACCGGCAACAAACGCCGGATTCAGCACTGTCAGATCTTCCGGTATTGTTACCGTCACACCTCCGACCGCATCATTTAATGCCGGTATTGCCAGTAAAGTCATTTCTGCATACCCATGGATCGGCAAGCCAAAACATTGGGCTGAAACTGCCTCCTCCACCGCCTGACAACCGGCATCTCCACCGCCGGCATAGGTATATAGCAACGTTGTCTGCACCTCTTGTCTGACATCCAACTCTGTATAGGGATTATCTGCCATAATGTCTCTTGGAAAGGAAATGACATGAATGCATTTTGTATTTGTATCCATAAGAGCAAGCATGATCGCATCCGACTGTCCTATTGTGTTGATTCCTGTCTCCACGTCCGACTGTCTGATGTCTACCCCCAACATCATGAGTGTATAGATTCCAGATTTTCGTTTCCACATGCGATCCTTATAATAAATCTGATCCTGTAGGATAGCAGTTCCCGATGTGTCCTGATAGGCATGCTGCTCTAATTGATATTTTCCTAGGAAATACAAGCCTACCGGCAATGCAACCAAACAGATCAAAATGCCACAAACTACCGCAAGACCAATCTTTTTTCTCTTTGCTTTCATCGTCCCATCCTCAAACTTTGCCTATTCCTGCAACAGATAAATATTCTCTGCGATCTGCTCACCTAATCTGCCTTTTTTGATCTGGTTGGAAAGATCCTCATCCGTCGGATATGCCACGCGGATGTATTCTCTCGTATAACCTGTATAGTAGGATCTGCCTTCCCACTCCCATGGGGTCTCAAAGAGGACTTCGACCTCTCGTCCCACATAGGACTGGCGATAGTCATGCGACATGGTTTCTTCTAAGGTCAGCAATATGTCACTGCGCTTAGTCTTGATCTGCTCATCCACCTGATCCGGCATGACTGCCGCTTTTGTGCCCTTGCGCTTGGAATATTTAAAAATATGCATTTCATAAAAGCCAATATCTTTTACATATTTTTTTGTGGTCTCAAATTCTTCTTCCGTCTCGCCCGGAAATCCCACGATCACATCGGTCGTGATCGCCGGCGCATCAAAATATTTGCGGAGCATAGCACAGCCCGCTTCATACTCTGCCGCCGTATATTTGCGGTTCATCCGCTTTAAGGTCGCATCGCATCCGCTCTGTAAGGAAAGATGAAAATGCGGGCAGATCTTGTCCACCTTTGCCAGCCGGGACGCAAATGCTTCCGTGATAATCTGGGGCTCCAAAGAGCCCAGACGGATGCGATCAATCCCCTGCACCTTAGAAACCGCCTCGATCAGTTCCAATAGGTGATTGTGTTCAAAGCCACTGTTATAATTTTCGGTCAGACCATAGGAACTCAAGTGGATCCCGGTCAGAACCACTTCCCGATAGCCGCTTTTAGCAAGTCCCTCCACTTCCTTTACCACATCCTCGATCGCACGGCTGCGCACACGTCCTCTGGCATAAGGAATGATGCAATAAGAACAGAACTGGTTGCAGCCATCCTGCACCTTGATAAAGGCTCTGGTATGCTCGGCAGTCTTATTGACCAGGAAATATTCGTACTCCTGTCCATCCTGGTTGATGTCCACACAGTCGACGACCTTTTCTTCCACCGCCCCGGCATCCGACAATTCCTCTGTTCTATCCAAGAATATCTGACGATTTTTTCTTTCAAATTCTGCAATACGTTCCACCAGATGATTTTTCTGATTGTTGCCGATGACGATATCCACTGCCAGATCTGCTAAGACTTCTTCCGTGCTGGTCTGTACATAACAGCCTGCCGCCACGACAATAGCGTGTGGATTTTTCTTTTTTGCACGATGGATCATCTGACGCGACTTGCGGTCTGCCATGTTCGTCACCGAACAGGTATTGATCACATAGACATCGGCAGTCTCCTGAAAGGCTACGATCTCATATCCGGCATGCTCTAATAACTCCTGCATGGCATCCGTCTCATATGCATTTACCTTGCACCCCAAATTGTGCAGCGCGGCTCTTTTTCTTGTTGTCATTGTCCTTTTCCCTGCTAAGATCACCTGTTCCTTTTGTGCATGTTTTTCATTGACTTTTCCCATGCAATGAATTACGATAAGCGTATAAAATCAATACATTGAAGGAGGCATATGACATGCAAAAAGTTGTGATTTCTTTAAATTCAATTGATAAAGTTAAATCTTTCGTAAATACGATCAGCCAGTATGATTTCGACTTTGATCTCATTTCCGGCAGATACGTGATCGATGCCAAGTCTATCATGGGTATCTTCAGTTTAGATCTCTCTAAGCCGATCGATCTTACCATCCATACCGATGAAGACACGACAGAAGTTATGGCAGCACTTGAGCCATACATCATCAAATAATTTCATTTGACTACTTTTAAAAGCATCCTGCATACAGCAGGATGCTTTTTTTATGCTTCTACATGGATCGTCTCGACAGTGCTGATCGCCTGATCCATGAGATCATCGATCACATCCGCCAGTTTTTCCTCTGACTTTTTGATCACATTCAGATTCGGCTTGGTCACCGGATGTTTTGCCACAAAGATCGTACAGCAGTCTTCATATGGCAGGATGGATGTCTCATAAGTACCGATCTTTTCGGATACTTCTACGATCTCCTGCTTGTCAAATCCGATCAGTGGACGATATACCGGCATGGTACACACTTCGTTGGTCGCCATCAGAGACTGCATGGTCTGGGATGCCACCTGGCCGATACTCTCGCCTGTGATCAGTCCTAAGCATCCATCTTCTTTTGCAAAATGTTCTGCAATCTTCATCATGTATCTGCGCATGATGATCGTCAATTCCTCATGCGGGCATTTTTCATAGATAGCCAACTGGATATCCGTAAAATTGACCACATGCAGATCGATCGGACCCGTATAGGCGGAAATCTCCTTTGCCAGATCGACAACCTTTTGCTTTGCACGCTCGGAAGTGTATGGCGGTGCGTGGAAATAAGTCGCATCGATGGCAACACCACGCTTTGAGATCATATAACCTGCAACCGGACTGTCGATACCACCGGATAAAAGGAGCATTGCCTTGCCGCCTGTGCCGACCGGCATACCGCCCGGTCCCGGGATCTCCTCGGAATAAAAACTGATCTGCTCACGGATCTCCACATAAAGCATCACATCCGGATCATGCACATCCACGCGCATATCCGGGAACGCATCCAGGATCTTTTCGCCCAGGGCTGCATTGAGTTCCATGGAATCCATCGGATAATTTTTTCTGGCACGACGTGCCTTTACCTTAAAGGTCATGTGCTTATCCGAGTAGATCTGATCCATATAGGAAACAACCTGTTCTGCCAATCTATCAAAGCCCTCGTCCTCGACCATGACCGCCGGACAAATGCCTGTGATACCAAAAACATGGCTGAGTGCTTCTATGGTCTCCTCATAATCATAGTCTCCTTCTGTCTCTACAAACACACGTCCCTGCTGCTTGTGCACATGAAAAGTGCCGTCCACACCGCGCAGAGCATAGCAGATCTGGCGCACCAGCGCATCTTCAAAAAGATGACGGTTCTTGCCCTTGATACCGATCTCTGCATATTTGATCAAAAATGCCTTATACATAACGTTCTCCTTTTTTAACTTCTTCTGTATTTTGCCAGCATTGGAATCAGTTCTGCCATAGCCTCCAATGCGTAATCAATTTCTTCCTTGGTCGTGTGTACGGAAAAACTGAATCGTACCGTAGACTCCAACAATTCACGTTTCAATCCGATCGACTGTAAAGTCCTGCTGACTGCCGGTTTGTTGGAAGAACATGCGCTTCCGGCAGAAACATAGATTTCTCTATCCTCGAGGGCATGCAATAGCACTTCGCTGCGCACACCGGACACGCTGACACTGACGATATGCGGTGCATTGGTATGATCTTTATGTCCATTCACACTGACACCGTCGATCTTTTCCACCTCTGCGATAAAGTAATCGCGCAGGCGGTACATTTGCATGATCTTGGCATCAAAGTTCTGGTAGATCTCCATGGCTGCCTGCCCCAGTCCTGCGATCGCCGGCACATTTTCCGTACCGGAACGGAGTCCTCTTTCCTGACCGCCGCCAAGGATCAGCGGATGTACCTTGACCTTATCTCTTACAAACAAAAATCCGCTGCCCTTAGGTCCGTGGATCTTGTGCCCACTGACGGATAAAAGATCGATACCCATGCGCTTTGGATAAATGCGGAATTTGCCATAGGACTGGATGGCATCCACATGAAAGAGACAGTTTGGATTAGTCTGTTTGATCAGACGTGCCGCTTCCTCCACCGGTTGTACGGCTCCGATCTCGTTATTTACATGCATGATGGACACTAAGATCGTATCACCGCACATGGCATCTTTTAAGTCCTGTAAGGAAATACAGCCATAAGCATCCACCGGCAGGTAAGTAACGTCAAATCCCTGTTCCTCCAGATAGGCAAAAGGATTTGCCACCGAAGGATGTTCGATCGCCGTCGTGATCACATGCATGCCGGATCTTTTATTGGCAAGCGCACTTCCCACGATCGCCAGATTATTGCTCTCACTTCCCCCGGAGGTAAAATAGATTTCTTTTTCATTTACCTTGAGGGTCTGGGCGATCCGCTTTCTTGCTTCTTTTACATAGTTTTCGGCTTCCATGCCACGATTATGCAGAGAGGATGGATTGCCGTAATCCACCCGGAGCAGACGCATCATAAGATCTGCTGCTTCCTGTGAGCACTGCGTGGTCGCTGAATTGTCTAAATATGCTTCCATCTTTTTTCCTATTCTATCATTCTATTACTCTTAGTTTATTCATATACCTGCCAGAATCCACAGGGATTTTATTGCATTTCAGCCGCCAACATGACCATGGACATGGTCGTGATCGCTGCTGTATCGGTACGCAGGATCCGACTTCCCAAAGAGACAACTTGCATGCAATCCTTTACTGCCTCGATCTCCTCTTTGGCAAATCCACCTTCCGGTCCGATCATGATACTGATCGTCTTTGCCTCCCGGATCTTTGCCAAAGCATCTTTTGTCGCCTCCATGCCTTTGGCACATTCATAAGGCACCAGACAAAGGTCACACGCTTTTGCATAGTTCACAGCATCCGAATATGTCATGAAATCATGTACGATCGGGATGCGGCTGCGTTTGGACTGCTTTGCCGCAGATTCTGCGATCGCTTGATAACGTTTGAGACGCGCAGCCTTTTTCTTGGCATCCAGTTTGACAACACAATATTTCATCTCCACCGGGATGATCTCATAAACACCAAGTTCCACCGCCTTTTCGATCACCGTTTCCATGCGGTCCCCCTTTGGTACTGCCTGAAAAAGGTAGATACGTTTTTCTAATTCGGTAGACGCCACCTCTTCCAATACCCGAAGCGTGACCTGTCCCTTGTCTGCCGTCTCTATCTGACACAGATAATTGTCTCCCTCATGTGTGCTGACACGAAGTTGCTCTCCCTGGCGCATACGAAGCACCTGTAGCAAATGTCTGGCATCCTCGCCCTCTACCATAAATGTATCATCGATCTTGACCGACTGATCCACAAAAATCTGTTGCATCCTAACTCCTCATTCTCATAACACTGGCTCTGCCTTTTGCTATTTACAAGCCGTAATGTTGCGCCATTCTCCCTGTGCATTGCTTTCTACCACCTGCAAGCCTGCTGCGGTAAGCGCATCCGCCACTTCCTGCTCCTTGAAATCAATGATGCCGGAAGTGATCAGTTTTGCCCCGGGCTTCATGCTTGCTGCCAGTGCCGGAGCCATTGGGATAATGATGTCTGCCAAAATATTGGCTACCACGACATCATACTTTGCCTTTCCTACCTTTTCCTGCAATGCCGCATCATCAATAAGATTGCCTACATAAAAATCGCCCAGAGACTTGTCTAAGTGATTGACTGCAAAGTTATCATAAGAGGATGCAATACAATCCTCGTCAATATCCGTGCCTACCACGTGCTGTGCACCGAGTTTTAATGCCACGATAGAAAGGATACCACTGCCGCAGCCTACATCCAGAACCCGGTCGCCTTCTTGCAGGTATTTTTGTAACTGCCGGATCACCAGTTGGGTGCTCTCGTGCTTGCCCGTACCAAAGGATACACCCGGATCGATCTCTACAAGTATCATGTCCGCTTTGTCCTCCGACATGTCTTCCCAGGTAGGTTTGATAAAAATATTGCCAATGGAAAATGATGAAAAATAGGCTTTCCAGTTGTCGCGCCAATCTGCCTCATCTGAGATTTCGGTCGTGATCGTGCCCTCGCCGATCTGTGCATAAGATGCCATATCGTCCAAAGCCTGTCTGACCTGTCCTAAGATCTCTGCCGCATCTGTCTCATCTTCTTCCAGATAAAAACTCACACGCGAAGATCCATCGTCCTCCGGCAGATCCGGTTGCAGTTCCTCAAATACACCACCCTGCCGGTCTGCATCCGGAACCGGGATAAAATTGTCGATCTCCACACTGGTGATACCCAGTTCGCCAAGCATGGCACAGACCAATTCCTCTGCATCTGTTCTTGTATTTATCGTGTATTTATTCCACCGCATATATATTCTCCATTCCGTAAATCATATAGCCTTGCTAAACTAATGTATTGTACCATGGATTGTCCGTTTTGACAATGTGCGAATCAGCGAGACACTGCCTAACCGGACACCGAGCAGGGGACATGTATAGCACTAAAACATTGGAGACAATTCGTCGCGTCTCTTAAAGTAGCTTTTAACAAGAATCCCCTCGCAGGCTTCTGCAAGGGGATTGGATCTTATCTTTTATTTACTTGCCATACTTCCAAGGAGCGCAAGACTTTCCTTTGGTGTGCGCTTCATGTTGCTACGGTCTACGGCGATCAGACCAAACTGCATAGAGAAGCCCTTCTGCCACTCAAAGTTGTCCATGAGTGACCAATGCATATAGCCCTTGAGCGGGATACCATCAGCGATACATTCCTGCAAGCCTGCGGTCGCAGTCTTGATATATTCCTGACGGCGGCTGTCATCTGCGGTTGCGATACCATTTTCGGTAACAATGATGTCTCCCTTGAAATCTTCTGCTACCTTGCGGACAACATTAGCGATCGCCTGTGGGTAAAATTCGTAGCCCATCTGGGTCAGTTCCACACCGTCCGGTGTATATTTGTTGCCCTCGGCATCAAAGCACTGTCTGGTGTAAGACTGGGCGCCAAAGAAATCATCATCTGCGATATATGGAAGATAATGACGGAATTCTTCGTCCCATTCTTTTGCTGCTGCATCTTCGCCACCTGCTTCCGGCTGTATATCATGCAAAGATAAGGTAATACCCACCTTGATATTTGGATATAAGTCTTTGATGACTTTCTTGGCTGTCTGATGTGCTTTCATGACCAAAATGTCTCCCTCAGGCGTACACATGGAAACAAAGGTGTGGATGCCTCTCGGATCCTGCAAGCCAAATGCCTTTGCACATTCCATCATGCCCATCATCATGGTGTTCATGCCCTGTCCCAGGTTGAGTCCGACCTGCACATCGCCTTCCTTTGGTGCATCCTGCTTTGGTGCCTGAGCCATCTTTTTCATGGCATCTGCATTTGCCGCATCTTTGGCTCCGCCACCCATACTGCCCATATACTTTTTCATGATAGCAGCAAGTTGCAGACGCATATTTGCCTCATTGATAGTGCAGATGTAATTAAGTTCGCTTCCCAAGCGTTCTACGACATATTTTACATAATTTGCAAAAAGATCAACGACTTCTTCATTCTCCCAGCCGCCCATGGAAATCAGCCATGCCGGAGAAGTAAAGTGATGCATGGTCACGATCGGCTCAATGCCATTTGCCTTACAGCAGGCAATGACCTGGCGATAATGCTCGATCTCCTTATCATCAAACTCGCCCTTCTTTGGCTCGATCCTTGCCCATTCGATAGAAAAACGATATGCTGTCAGTCCT
>CAVGHS010000073.1:7639-11136 GCA_963629085.1 bacterium | reverse complement strand
GGGAGCCTACAACAATCAGTTTGAACTTCTGGTCAAAGACTTGAAAAGATTTAAAGACCGCAAATACCGCATCCTTTTGCTCAGTCCGTCACGTACCCGTGGCAATCATCTGGCAGAAAATCTCATGGATCAGGATCTGAACGCCTTTTTCTCGGAAGATTACGATCATGAGATCTATCCGGGTGAGATCATGGTGTCGGTGGGAAATCTGGCGCGTGGCTATGAGTTCCCGGAATCATCCTTTGTCATTTTGTCGGAACAGGATATTTTTGGCAGCAGGGCGCGCAAGAAAAAGAAGAAAGTCCGCAAATATGAGGGTGAGCAGATCGCCGGGCTGTCGGATCTGACCGTTGGAGATTATGTCGTCCACGAAAACCATGGTCTGGGCATTTATCAGGGCTTTGAAAAGATCGAAGTGGATAAGGTCGTCAAGGACTATATCAAGATTTCTTACGCCAAGGGAGGCAATCTTTATATTCCGGCGACCCAGTTGGATGCCATTCAAAAATATGGCAGTCAGGATGGCAAAAAGCCAAAATTAAACACCTTAGGTACGCAGGATTGGGTCAATACCAAGAATCGCGTGCGTGCAGCCGTCGGCGTGGTCGCCAAGGAACTGGTGGATCTTTATGCCCTGCGGGAGCAGAACCAGGGCTATGTCTATGGACCGGATACGGTCTGGCAGCAGGAGTTTGAGGAGACCTTCCCTTATGAGGAGACCGACGGACAGTTGGAGGCGATCGCCGCAGTAAAAGAGGACATGATGAGCAGCAAGATCATGGATCGTCTGATCTGTGGGGATGTCGGCTATGGCAAGACGGAGATCGCCATCCGTGCAGCCTTTAAGGCAGTGCAGGATGGTAAGCAGGTCGTTTATCTGGTGCCGACTACGATCCTGGCGCAACAGCATTACAACACTTTTTTAAAGCGTATGTCCCATTATCCGGTCAACATCGGACTGCTTTGCCGCTTTGTCGGTGCAGCAGAGCAGAAAAAAACGATCGAAGGGCTAAAGACCGGACAGATCGATATTGTGATCGGTACCCATCGCCTGCTTTCCAAAGATGTTTCTTATAAGGATCTGGGGCTTTTGATCATCGATGAGGAACAGCGTTTCGGTGTCAACCACAAAGAACAGATCAAGCAGATGAAAAAGACAGTGGATGTCCTTTCACTATCCGCTACACCAATCCCGCGTACCCTGCATATGAGCCTGATCGGCATTCGGGATATGAGCGTCTTAGAAGAAGCACCGATGGAGCGTCAGCCTATCCAGACCTTTGTCTTTGAATATAATGAAGAGATGATCCGGGAAGCCATTGTCCGCGAAATGGCGCGTGGCGGTCAGGTCTATTATGTCTTTAACCGGGTCAGACAGATCGCAGATGTGGCGGCAAAGATCGAAGAACTGGTGCCGGAAGCCAATGTAGCATATGCGCATGGCAAGATGACGGAGAGCCGTCTGGAAAAGATCATGTATGGCTTTATCAATCAGGAGATCGATGTGTTGGTATCAACGACCATCATAGAGATCGGACTGGATATTTCCAATGTCAATACCATCATCATTCAGGACGCTGATCAGTTGGGACTGTCCCAGTTGTACCAGTTGCGTGGTCGTGTGGGAAGAAGCAATCGCAGTTCCTATGCATTTTTGATGTATAAACGGGACAAAATGTTAAAGGAAGTAGCGGAAAAACGTCTGGCTGCCATCAAGGAATTTACAGATCTGGGCAGTGGATTCAAGATCGCTATGCGGGATCTGGAGATCCGCGGTGCGGGAAACCTCCTCGGACAGGAACAGCACGGACATATGGCGGCGGTCGGCTATGATCTCTATTGCAAGATGCTGGGAGAGGCTGTCAAAAAAGAAAAAGGCGGCATGGTGGAAGAATGCTTTGATACTACGATCGATCTGGATATCGATGCTTATCTGCCTGAGACATATGTTGCCAGCGAGGAACAGCGTCTGGATCTTTACAAGAGGATTGCTCTTATCGATTCCGAGGAAGGACGCGATGAGATGCTGGATGAGTTGATCGACCGTTTCGGAGAACCGTCCAGATCCGTGCAGAATCTCTTGCTTATCGCTATGCTCCGCATGGAAGCCCACAAGGCATTTGTCACAGATATCGTGCAAAGACCGGAGGAGATCGTCCTCACTCTCTTTGAACGCGCGGCGATTGATGCTGGTGGAATTCCGGCGATCATTGAGAAAAATAAACCCTATGTGACCTTTACGGCAGATGCCAAACATCCGGCTTTTCATTATTTTTATAAGAAAAATTCCAGGATCAAACCCAAGGATATACCGGATCTGGTCATGGCATTTGTAAAAGAATTACAGGGCTTGGCATTGAAGCAGAAACCGGAGAATTAAACGACACAAAATATTCAAAGGTTTAGAGGTTGCCCCTTGTCTGTAAAATGGCTATAATAGCAGGGTAAGCCGAAAACAAGGAGATAAAGTTATCATGAAAAAAAGAAATATTCTTGTTGCTGCAATGACACTTACACTTGCGGGAGCGACTTTGCTTTCCGGGTGTGGTCTGAATGCAGATGCAACACTTGTAAATATCAATAACGGAGAGGACAGCATATCACTGGGCTACGGCAATTTCGTTGCCAGATATACACAGTCCTTGTATGATGCCACATATTTACAGTATATGGGTACGGATATGTGGACAAAAGAAGAGGACGGCACGACGCTTGAAGACAATGTCAAGAAAAATGTCATGAAGTCTATGAAAGAGGACTATCTCTTGGAGCAGCATGCCGCTGACTATGATGTGACCCTTTCTGATGATGAGAAAAAGTCCATCAAAAAAGCAGCCAAGGCATTTATGGAGAACAATTCTCAAGATACACTGGATGCCATGACGGCAACCGAGGATATCGTAGAGAAGTATCTGACCAATCAGACGATCGCTTCCAAGGTATCGGATGCTATCAAGGAATCGGCAGATGTGACGGTGACCGAGGAAGAGGCTGCACAGCGTACGATCACTTATGCTTATTTCGGGTCTGTGACTTATACAGATTCTTCCGGAAATACCGGTTATTACACGGATGACCAGAAAGAGGAATTAAAGGCAAAGGCAGAGGCTCTTACGACCTCAACAGACTTGGAGACAGATGGCGAGGCAGCGGGAGCGACCATCAAGACTGCATCCTACGGAAAGGATGATACTTCTTTAGATGAAGCAGTGATCGCAGCCGCAGATGCCCTTTCCGAAGGTCAGATCTCTCCGGTCGTAGAAGTTGGAAATGATGGTTACTATGTCATCCGTCTGGACAGTGCTTATGATGAAGAAGCGACCCAGAAGGCAATGACAACGCTTGAGGAAGAAAAGCGCAGTGACTATTTAGATTCTGTCTTAAAGGGCTGGAAAAAGGAAATTACCTGGACGACCGATAAAAAGCAATGGAAGAAAGTACAGTTCGATACTTTCTTTGAAAAGGTAACGACGACAGACACAACGGCAGAATAATAA
>CAVGHS010000073.1:0-7629 GCA_963629085.1 bacterium | reverse complement strand
GGCAAAAGCAAGGCGCAGTCCTTGCTTTTTGCTTCTTTTCATGTAAGGGATAGAAAATGAAGTTCTTGGGAAAATATTTAAAAGATTATAAAAAAGAAAGTATATTTGCACCACTTTTTAAGATGTTGGAAGCCATTTTTGAACTCCTGGTTCCACTGGTGATGGCATCTATTATTGATGTGGGCATTGCAAACAGGGATAGAGATTATGTGATCCATATGTGTCTGCTTTTGATTTTATTTGCAATCTTAGGTCTGGCATTTGCCGTCACGGCACAGTATTTTGCAGCCAAGGCAGCCATCTATACGGCTTCTAAGATGCGTTCGGATCTTTTCCATCGCATCATGGATATGTCGGCAGCGAGCCACGGCAGTGTGGGAACCTCTGCACTCACGACACGAATCACTTCAGATATCAACCAGATACAGAGTGGTATCAATATGTTCCTGCGCCTGTTCCTGCGTTCCCCATTTATCGTGTTTGGCGCTATGATCATGGCACTGATCGTAGATGTCAAGTCGACTCTGATCTTTGTGATCGTCATTGCCCTTTTGGGGCTGGTGGTCTATGGCATTACCAAGTCGACCCTGCCGATCTTTAGCCGGATCCAAAAGAAGATGGAACGCGTCTTTTTAGCAGTAGGCGAGAATTTAGAGGGTGCCCGTGTGATCCGTGCCTTTGGCAACCAGGATCAGCAAAAGCAGGCATTTGGGGCACAGACGGAAGATCTGTATGCTGACCAGATGCGGGCAGGCAAGGTTTCTGCACTTTTGAACCCGATCACCTATGTGATCGTCAATCTTGGCGTTGTGGCAGTCATCTGGTTTGGATCTACCCAGGTGGATATGGGGATCCTTGCCAAGGGACAGGTCGTAGCACTGGTCAACTATATGTCACAGATCCTGGTAGAACTGATCAAACTGGCAAACCTGATCGTGGTACTGATGCGTGCCTATGCTTCGGTTACCAGAGTAGAGCAGATCATGGAGATGCCATATGATGAGAGAAACCATGTGGCAGAGACCGAGCCAGGAAATGTGGCAGATGCCGTTTCCTATGAACAGGTATCTTTCGCCTATCCGCAGGCGGGGGAGATGGCGATCAAGGATATTGATTTTCAAGTGCCGGATCATGGGACTGTTGGTATCATTGGTGGCACGGGCTCCGGCAAGTCTACCGTTTTGCATCTGCTCAACCATATGTATGATGCCAGCAAGGGAAAGGTCTTGATCTACGGCAGGGATGTCCGCAGTTACGAGGAAAAGGAACTGACAAAGATCGTAGGTCTGGTACCGCAGCGTGGTGTCCTTTTCCATGGAAGCATCCGGGATAATATCCGTTTTGGACGGGAAGACATCACGGAAGACATGATCGCGACAGCCATCCATGCAGCCCAGGCGGACAATGTGATCGAAAGCAAGGAGCATGGTCTGGATGAGGAGATCTTACAGGATGCCAGAAACCTTTCCGGCGGGCAGAGACAGAGGCTGACGATTGCCAGAGCCCTGGCGGGACAGCCAAAGATCTTGGTTCTGGACGATTCGGCTTCTGCTTTGGATGTGGCAACAGATGCAGCACTGCGCAAGGCGATTCGTGACCTGCCTTGGCATCCGACGACCTTTATCGTATCGCAGCGAGCTTCCTCTGTCATGGAAGCAGATCAGATCTTAGTCATGGAAGACGGCTGTATCGCAGGTAAGGGAAAACACGAGGAATTGTTGCGGGACAATGCCATTTATCAGGAAATATATTATTCACAGTTCCCAAAAGACGAAAAAGAACAAAACTCGTAAGAGGAAGGGTCAGCAATCATGAGTACAAAAAAAGAAATCAAACAATCTCAAGTAATCAAACGTGTTCTGGTGGAATTAAAGACCTATCGTTTGCAGATCGTTCTCAGTCTGATCTGTGCGGTACTGACAGTTATCTTTACCCTGCTGGTTCCGGTGCTTACGGGAAAGGCGGTCGACTGCATGATCGGCAGTGGACAGATACGGTGGGATAGCCTGTATCAGATCTTGGAAAAGATGGCACTCGCGATCGTGGGTACCTGCTTTTTCCAATGGCTTATGAACCGGATCAACAATTACATTACCTATGACATCACAAAAAATATGCGGCAGAAGGCTTTTGAGAAGATGCTGGTCATGCCGATCAAAAATATTGATTCCCATTCCCATGGTGATTATATGAGCCGTATCGCAACCGATGCGGATGTTTTCTCCGATGGTCTTTTGATGGGATTTACCCAGTTGTTTACCGGGGTACTTACCATTCTTGGCACGATCTTTTTTATGGTGCGTGTCAGTCTGCCGATCGCTCTGGTGGTCATTGTCCTGACGCCGGTATCTCTTTTGGTGGCAAAATTTGTGGCAAGCAGAACTTATGCCATGTTCCGGTTGCAGGCAAAGCATCGTGGCGAACAGACCGCATATGCAGATGAAATGATCGAAAACCAGTCGGTTGTATCTGCCTTTTCCTATAATGAAAAGGCAAAAGAGGAATTTGATGTCTTAAACGACCGTCTGGCGGACAGTTCTTTAAAGGCGACTTTTTATTCTTCCATCACCAATCCGACCACGCGTTTTGTCAATAGCCTGATCTACAGTGGTGTGGGTGTTGCAGGTGCTATCCTTGCGATCTCCGGTGGCATTACGGTCGGAGGATTGACCAGTTTTTTGGGTTATGCAAGCCAGTACGCCAAGCCTTTTAACGAAATCTCCGGCGTTGTCACAGAATTGCAGAATGCCATTGCCTGTGCGGCACGTATCTTTGAGATCATCGATGCGCCGGCGGTAGAGGAGAGCGATGAAAATCATCTTTCTGATGTGGCAGGCAAGATCGTGTTTGAGGATGTGGCATTCTCCTATGATCCGAGCAAGCCGCTCATTGAACACTTAAATTTGACCGTAGAGCCGGGACAGCGTATTGCCATTGTCGGACCGACCGGAAGTGGTAAGACGACACTGATCAACCTGCTCATGCGCTTCTATGATACGACGCATGGAAAGATCACCATTGACGGTGTGGATATCCGGTCTATTCCGCGTGCCAATCTGCGCGAAAAATTCGGCATGGTCTTGCAGGAGACCTGGTTAAAAGAAGGAAGCATCCGTGACAACCTCTTGTTTGCCAACCCGGATGCGACAGAAGAAGAGATGGTGGAGGCAGCCAAGACTTCCCATGCGCATGAATTTATCAAACGTCTGCCAAATGGGTATGATACTTATATCAAGGGCGATGACGGCAGCCTGTCACAGGGAGAAAAACAGTTGCTTTGTATTGCCCGCCTTATGCTGGCATTGCCGCCTATGCTGATCTTAGACGAGGCGACATCATCCATTGATACGCGTACGGAGATGAAGATACAGGAAGCCTTTCAGACTATGATGGAAGGCAGAACGACATTTGTCGTAGCGCACCGACTTTCTACCATCCGTGAGGCAGATGTGATCCTCTATATGCAGGACGGTAAGGTCTTAGAACAGGGAAATCATCAGGAATTGTTGGAGAAGAACGGATATTATGCGAAATTGTATCGCAGTCAGTTCGTATGCGACAAATAGATTGACTTTTTCAGGTGACGCAAGATTTACTGGTGCATATGATGTAGTATGTGCTATAATGTCTTTTATCAATGGGTAAATATAGGCGAGAGCCTTTGGAATAAATGAGTAACGAGGTGTTATATGGAACAATTCGTAATCAAGGGTGGAAATCCGATCGTAGGGGAAGTAGAGATCGGTGGTGCAAAGAATGCAGCGCTCGCAATTCTTGCAGCGTCCATTATGACGGATGAGACAGTGACCATAGATAATCTGCCGGATGTGCGTGATATCAATATCATGCTGGATGCTTTGAGTGATATCGGTGCAGTGGTAGAACGCGTAGACCGTCACACGGCACGCATCAACGGATCAACGATCGGACAGTTGAACGTGGATTATGAATACATCAAGAAGATCCGTGCTTCCTATTATCTTTTGGGAGCCTTACTTGGAAAATACAAAAGAGCAGAAGTTGCCTTGCCGGGCGGATGTGTGATCGGCAGCCGGCCGATCGATCTGCATGTCAAGGGATTTAAGGCGCTGGGCGCTGATGTGGATATCAGTTATGGTTTGATCTCCGCAAAGGCAGACCATCTGGTAGGCAATCATATCTACATGGATAAGGTGTCTGTCGGCGCTACGATCAATGTACTTATGGCGGCAGCACTTGCTGAGGGAAAGACCGTGATTGAAAATGCCGCAAAGGAGCCGCACGTCGTAGACGTTGCCAACTTCTTAAACAGCATGGGTGCCAATATCCGTGGCGCCGGTACGGATGTGATCCGTATCGTAGGTGTGGAAAAGTTGCACAAGACAGCCTATTCCGTGATACCGGATCAGATCGAGGCGGGAACCTTTATGTGTGCAGCCGCAGCGACCAAGGGTGATGTCCTGATCAAGAACGTCATTCCAAAGCATCTGGAAGCGACATCTGCCAAGTTGATCGAGGCAGGTTGTATGATCGAGGAGTTTGACGATGCGGTTCGCATCGTTGCCAACAAGGGCTTGACCCATACCCAGATCACGACCCTTCCGTATCCGGGATTTCCGACCGATATGCAGCCGCAGATGACGGTTGTGCTTGGTATGGCAGATGGCACGAGCACCGTTACCGAGAGCATTTTTGAGAACCGCTTCAAGTATGTGGATGAACTTTCCCGTATGGGAGCAGATATCAAGGTGGAGAGCAATATTGCCATTATCCGTGGCATTAAGGAATACACGGGTGCGCGAGTGAGTGCACCGGATCTGCGTGCAGGGGCAGCCCTTGTGATTGCCGGGCTTGCAGCAGATGGCATTACCATCGTGGATGACATTCATTTCATCCAGCGCGGTTATGAGGATTTCGAGATCAAGTTACGCAGTCTGGGAGCTCAGATTGAACGGACAAATTGTGAAAAAGAGATCCAGAAGTTCATGCTTCGGGTTTCATAGGTCTATCAAATAACAAATACAAGAACGGCTATCCATGGCGCATTGCCTGCGCTCTGGATAGCCGTTTTTTATCGATCATAACTTAAAGAATTGCCTTGATAAAAAGGTCTTTGTTGGCGGACTGGGATAAGTCGATCAAACCATGTTCCGCGGTGTCGACGATCGGGCGGGACAGCATATTTTTGTTGAGATATACGATCTGTCCGGCGGTGCCGTCGCTTAGAAGAACGCGGCTGTTGTTGTAGCAGGCTGCCACACGCTGCAAAAAGGTAAAGATGACTTTGGGATTGTATTTCTGGAAACCGTCATCTTCAAAAGCGGCAATGACCTGAAAGGCACATTTGGGAGCACGATAAGAGCGTGCTGCTGTCATAGCATCATATACATCGGCGATCGCCACGATAGAAGCGAAAGTATCGATCTCATCGGATTCCAGACCGCGCGGGTAACCGGAACCATCATAGCGTTCGTGGTGTTGTAAGGCTGCCAGTTTGATGCGAAGATCCAGATCGGTGTCTTTTAAAATCTTGTGACCTAGTTTGGCATGTGAGCGGATGATGGCAAATTCCTCATCGGTCAACTTGCCCTGCTTATTTAAGATCTCAGGTGGGATCTGGGTCTTGCCAATATCATGCAAAAGTCCTGCTAAGGTCAGGGTGTTCAGGTCTTCTTTGGAGAGTTGCATCCATTTGCCGATGGCTCTGGAGATCAGTGCTACATTCAAAGAATGTGCATAGACGGAATCATCCACAGACCGCATGGTATGTATCATGTCAAAAAGTTCCAAGGAGGTCTTGGAAGCAAATAAGGATGCTGCCTCAGACAGAAGGTGGTCACAGGCGCCATCGACCTGTCCTGCAATGATGAGATCAAAGTCCTCTTTCAAGGAGATCATATTGCGTGTATAAGAGGTCTGGAATGCCTGAAACTGTGGCGTGGATTGTATACGCTGGCGGTGAGAGGTTGTCTCAAGCGGATGTACTTCTGCTTGTGGTGTCTCGACCTTTGCCGGTGCTGCCGGCTTTTCGACTGCTGGTGTTTCCGGCTTGGGTTCAGCCACTTCCAGTGTCACCGCCTGTTCGCGGATATCCTGTGGTATCGAGTTCTCATCGATCATGACGGTCTGGATCCGGTAAAAGGATAACTTGGCGATCAACTGTGATGTCAAGGCGGTTCCGGCAGGTGCTATGGTCTGTCCTCTTTTTGTAACAATCGGCTTGGCAACGACCATGCCGGCTTGTAATCGGTTTACGCTTACTTTTATCATATGATGTTCTTCCCCCAAAAGTGTGTTATTGTCAGGTAAATAAAACAAAATTATACACACAGAGATATTATATATGTAATATCTCACATCTGGCAATAGTTTTCTGACGATTTGCGTCGAATGCCAAAGAAAAATGCCAAAATAGGATGGGATATACACATTGCAGAGGAAGACTAGGAGGCGGCTACAAAATGCAGGAATTGTATAGGGGGATTTCTTGACAAATGCCCATATGGGGTGTAAAGTCATCACTGATGAAAGTCACAGATTTGAAAATTCCATATCGTATTTTCTCTTATTCAGAGTGGCGGAGATACATAGGATCGATGAAACCACGGCAACCCCGGAATACGGAAGGTGCCTACCTGAGCGAGTAACTCGAACAATAAGGGATTTGATTATCTTAGACAATTAAATCCGCTTATGGCGGATTTTTTTAATGCTTCTCTTGAGGTGTTAAAAGAGAACCAAAGGCTAATACAGAAAGGAAGAAGAAAATGGAAAAATTATTATTTACATCAGAGTCTGTTACAGAAGGACATCCGGACAAGGTCTGTGATGCTGTATCAGATGCGATCTTAGATGCTTGTATGGAACAGGATCCGATGAGCCGTGTTGCTTGTGAGACAGCAGCATGTACCGGATTTGTACTTGTAACCGGTGAGATCACCACAAAGGCACAACTTGATATTCCTGCAATCGTTCGTAAGACGGTTCTTGATATCGGTTATGATGATGGTAAGAAGGGTATCGATGGTAATTCCTGTGCTGTTATGGTTGCATTAGACCAGCAGTCAGCAGATATTGCTATGGGTGTTGATAAGGCTTTAGAGGCAAAGAAGGGATCTTTGACAGATGATCTGGATACCGGTGCCGGAGATCAGGGTATGATGTTTGGTTATGCGACCAACGAGACAGAAGATTATATGCCTTATCCAATTTCATTGGCTCATAAGTTGGCGCTTCAACTTACTAAGGTACGTAAGGATGGTACACTTTCTTACTTGAGACCGGATGGAAAGACACAGGTTTCTGTAGAATATGATGAGGCTGGCAAGCCAAAGAGACTTGAGGCAGTTGTTCTTTCTACACAGCATGACGAAGATGTGACCCAGGAGCAGATCCATGACGACATCAAGAAATATGTCTTTGATCCGATCCTGCCGGCAGAACTGGTAGATGATGAGACCAAGTTCTTCATCAATCCGACCGGACGTTTCGTTATCGGCGGACCTCATGGTGATGCAGGTCTTACCGGACGTAAGATCATTGTAGACACCTACGGTGGAATGGCTCGTCACGGCGGTGGTGCTTTCTCCGGAAAAGACTGCACAAAGGTTGACCGTTCTGCAGCATATGCAGCACGTTATGTTGCAAAGA
>CAVGHS010000072.1:0-11286 GCA_963629085.1 bacterium | reverse complement strand
CTCCCCCCATCACACAAAAGGCAACCAAAGACCGACTTCTTACCTCTTCAAATTCTGCCAAAAAATCTTCCCGCTCCTGTCCACTCATCCCGGAACGCTGACAGATAACATCGCAAGCCCCCAGACTTTTTGCCATAAACTTCTGGCTGATCTCCTCCAGCATCTTATAGGAAGGGCAAAAGACCATATAATTGCCTTTTTTCTTTTCCACGATGGCTTCGATATAGTCCGCAAAAGCCAGATACTCCGCAAAGGTTCTCCTGGTATAGCGGCTGCTGACATCCCTGCCGATCAAAAGTGCCCGCTTTTCCTGTTCAAATACAGAGTCCGCATAAATGGCGTAGACATCATGATCACTGCACAAAAGTTCTTTGTAATATTGTATCGGCAGCAAGGTCGCGGAGAAAAAGACACAGGCACGCGACCGATCCAAACGCTTTTGCAGCATATAGGAAGGATCCACACAAAACAGATGCAGACAAAACTGTCCTTTTTCGTCATAGTCACAGTAAATGCGGTAATGCTCGTCGAAGTCATCGGACAGGTTGACAAAATTGCGTACCTTAAAATAAAAGTCCAATACCTCGTCACGATCTATGATATTTCCTTCTTTTTGCAGCAACTCATCCATTGCCGCAGCCGCCCGGAAAAGGGCAAACAAAAAGGAATCCATCTCCTCTAAGACCAACAGTTTCTCACACTGGCGCTTTAAGACCAGCATTTCCTTATTACAACGTTCCAAGGTATTTTCCAGTTTTTTGCCATAGATCTTCAACTTCTTTTTCATGGCAAGAAAGTCTTCTTTGACCAAAGTTTCTGAATACATATCTCTGGCACGCTCGACCAGATTGTGTGCTTCATCCACCAGAAAAAGGTAGTCTCCCCGGATACCCTCCGCAAAAAATCGCTTGAGGCAGACGTTTGGATCAAAGACGTAATTATAGTCACAGATGATGTGATCGACCCATGAGGCAATATCCAGACTGTATTCAAAGGGACAGACCCGTCTTTCTTTTGCCCAGCGCAAAATGCAATCCCGGTCCATCATATTTTCTTCCTGCAAAATATCGTAGACAGCATCATTGACACGGTCAAAATGTCCTCTGGCATAGGGACAATCATCCGGGTTGCAGGATCTTTCCTCCAAAAGACACATCTTATCCTTTGCCGTGATCACGACCGTCTTTCCCTCATAGCCCTGCGCTTCCATCAGAAGAAAGGTATCATGCGCCACGACACCGGTCGCATTTTTGGCAGTCAGATAAAAGATCTTATCTCCCATATTCTGTCCCATGGCCTGTATGGCAGGAAAGATCGTTGCCAATGTCTTTCCCGTGCCTGTCGGTGCCTGTAAAAACAAGGTTTTCTCACGCATGATGCTGCGGTAAACATCCGTTACCAGTTTCTTTTGCCCCTGCCGATAGGCATAAGGGAATTCCAAGCCCCGGATGGACTGCTGGCGGATCATCTTGTGGTGAAACAAAAAATCCGACCATTTCTTATAAGAAGCAATAAGTTCTAAAAACCAAGCCTCGATCTCCTCATAGGAATAATGCATCTGAAATCTGCGGATCTCCTCCGTATCCAGATTGCAATAGGTCATCTGGACCCCGATGGCGGGCAGGGCGTGCCGGGTCGCAAAAATAAAGGCATAGCACTTTGCCTGTGCCAGATGTACCGCGTTTGGCTCTGTCATCTGCTCCACATCCAGATAGACACCCTTGATCTCGTCGATCATCACAGGCGGTACCGGATCTTCCTGCACATCCTTTTCAGATCCCTCCTGCCTATCTTCTAAAAAGCGGCTGGTCTCTTCCAACAGACCTTCTTCATAAATAATACCATCCGCTCTGCCCTCAATGGCAAGATCATACTCCTCGTAAGAAACGATAAACTTGAGTGGGATCTCCGCATGATAATCGGCTCCTGCCCGCCTTTGGATCTTACGATGGATCCGGCTGCCCTCCTGCATAGCCTCCATGCGCATCTGCCCACCACGCCGGTCGTCAATATCTCCTGCATTCATCAGAAACTCAACGAGATTTCGGACGGATATCACGATCTGCGGTTTTAATTCTTCCTCTTGTAACAACTTACTGATCTTCATATTTTTAGTATAACATAAAATGCCCCCGGCAGGTAAACCTGCCGGGGGCATCTTCCATGCACTTTATGCTACTGCAAATTTACGAACCGCCTGCACAAAGGTCGGATCATATTTACTGCAAAGTACACGCATCTCTCGTTTCATTCCCATGCTCATAACACCAAGCAATGATTTTGCATCTAAATATATGGCACCACTCTTTAAATCAATGGCTTCTGGACAAACGGATGCTGCCTGCACGAATTCCTGTACTTCTTTTTCGTCCTTAAGCATTACCTTCAGTTCCATTTTCTTTCACTCCTTTTCACTTTAAAACCGCGAAACTACATTCAATGAAAACGTTTCCAACGTTTCATTTGACCTATTTAAACACAGGCGTTTTCGTTTGTCAAATCAAAATTTCGTGAAAAATATTAAAATTTCGGGTAATATTTACAGTATTCCTTTGCAAGGTCTTTGTCCTTTTGAAGGAAAAATGCCGCATCTTGTCGAACATTTAACACTTTGCACACATTTTACTTAATATTGCATAAAATCATCTTGTTTTCGCTTTTATCATTATGCGTTTTGCACAAAATTCTTATTTTCTTATGCATTTATCAAGAATTCTATAACTTTTTATCAAAAAAGTGCTCTTTCAAGTGCCGCAAAGACCTGCCCCATGGATGCCTCTATAAAGAGATCCTTTTCGGGATTCAACTCCACATGCAGGGGCTCTTTGTTCAAGACAATGAGATGGTCTCCCTGAAACTCATAGACATAGGATGCCGCCGGATAGACATTTAAGGAAGTGCCTGCCACGATCAAAGTATCTGCCCTTCGGATGGCATCGATCGCACCTCTTACCGCATCCTCCGGCAGACCTTCTTCATATAAAGTGACTTGTGGACGGATCATGCCGCCGCATTTTGGACATCTGGGAATACCGGAAGTCTCAAAAATAAAATTTTCTCCAACGTTCTCTCCGCAGGACGCACAATAATTCTTGTGGGTCGTTCCATGGATCTCGTAGACCTTTTTCGATCCAGCCAACTGGTGCAGCCCATCGATATTCTGTGTGACGATGGCATCCAGTTTGCCGATTTCTTCCAACTTTGCCAGTACCCTATGCGTGACATTTGGTGCAAAGCCCCGGCTATCCATCTTTTGCCGGTAAAACTCAAAGAATACCTCCGGTTCTCTCACAAGACAGGTATGGCTCAGTAAATATTCCGGCTGATACTTATCAAACTGCACATCATGCTGGTTGTACAGCCCGTCTTTACTACGAAAATCCGGGATCCCGCTCTCAGTCGATACGCCTGCTCCTCCAAAAAAGACAATATGTTCTGATTCCTTGATCAGTTCGATAAATCTTGCTATCTTTTCTTCCATGTCACTTCTCCTTTTTCATAACAATAAAGGACAGGCAGTTTTCCCCTGCCCATCCCTCTTATACTGCTTTATTTTAGGAAACCGGAAATGATCTGTTCCTCTGCTTCTTCCTCTGTCAGACCTAAGGTCATAAGTTTGATCAACTGCTCGCCTGCGATCTTGCCGATGGCAGCCTCGTGGATGAGACTTGCCTCTGTTGTTGCCGCAGACAACTGTGGCGTTGCAAGCACATATGCCTGATCCATCAAAATGGAATCACACTCGGTATGTCCGGCACATCGGTTGTTGCCATTCAAGGTCGAAGTATAATGCTGCTTGCTATGGTCTCTTGCAACCGTACGGCTGACGATATTACAAGCGCAGTCCTCACCATTGAGATCTGCCGTAAACTGTGCATCTGCATTCTGATCACCTGTCGTCATGATGCTGTCATGGATCTCCAATTTGGCGCGATCACACAGGTCTGCTTCTGTGATACGCAGTGTATCATCAATACCGGAGATCTGGGATGTCTCCATGATCATCTCGGCATCTTCTTTTAGGTGCACGATAGTCGTCGGATTCATCAGACGCTTGCCCGTTGTGTCCGGATCTCCCTCGCCATAGTGCTTTTCAATGTAGCGCACCTTAGCACCTTTTTCTACATAAAAGGTATGGATGCCATCGTGACCGCTGTCTGCACTACCGCAATTATGAATGCCACAACCGGCTACGATGGTCACGTCTGCGCCCTCACCGACAAAGAAATCGTTATATACCATATCTTTTAATCCCGCCTGTGAAACCACGACCGGAATATGCACACTCTCATTCTTGGTGCCCGGCTTGATGATGATGTCAATGCCCGGCTTATCCTCTTTTGTTACAATATCAATATTGGCTGTTGTATTTCTGGCAGAAGATGCGCCGTTGGTACGGATATTGTAGGCGCCCACCGGAAGCGCATCCAGACCGGCAACTTCTTTTAAGATATTTTGTTCAATCGTTCCCACGTCCTTAGTCCTCCTTCATCTTGTCTGTCAGTACGCTACAGGTCGAACG
This sequence comes from bacterium, assembly GCA_963629085.1. Taxonomy (GTDB): domain Bacteria; phylum Bacillota; class Clostridia; order Lachnospirales; family Lachnospiraceae; genus Pararoseburia. Next base: position 6,764 of record CAVGHS010000072.1, on the reverse strand, counting down.
CGGCATCCCCATGATCTTTGGCAGCACTTTGTCCTTGGTATCGTACATTTCAACCTTACCATCTTTTAAGTAAAGAACCTTGTCCGCAATATCCAGGATTCTCTCCTGATGACTGATGATAAGGATGTTTCCATCACTGGCTGCAACCATCTTTTCAAAAACATGGATAAGTTTCTGGAAACTCCACAGGTCAATTCCCGCCTCCGGCTCATCAAACAAAGTCAGGTCTGAATTTCTGGCAAATGCCATAGCGATCTCGATACGCTTCAACTCGCCGCCGGAAAGGCTGCCATCCAGATCACGATTGATATAATCCTTGGCACAAAGACCTACCTCAGAAAGCAGATCACAAAGTTCGCTGACGGTCGCGTCCTTTCCTGCTGCCAGTGACATGAGATCTTTGATGGTCAGTCCCTTAAAACGAACCGGCTGCTGAAAAGCATAAGAAATCCCATGGTTGGCGCGGTCTGTGATCGACCAGTCGGTAATATCCTCTCCATTTAAAAGGATCCGTCCCTGGCTCGGCTTATTGATCCCTGCAATGACCTTGGCAAGCGTGGACTTTCCACTACCGTTTGGTCCTGTGATCACAACAAAATGATCCTCAATGGTCGCATTGATATGGTCTAAGATCAACTTACCATCTTCGGTCTCATAACAAATATCCTGTAACTCTAACACCTTTATATCTCCTCTTCTCGCAGGGACGTTCCTTTTGCCACAAGGAGTGTCCCTATTGGCTGATTTGCGCCAAATGGGACACTCCTTGTGGCAAAAGGAACGTCCCTGCGGCACACGAAGATATATTACCACATAAAGATAGGAAATACACCCTTTTTATGCCTTTTTTTACGCTCATGTCCTGTATTTTATACATTTCCCGTATTCCTATATGCATTTAGGATGTACTCCTTATCGCCTACTAAAATAGTATGAAATTAAATTTATATCTGTATGCTGTATTCCATATTTCCATGCACATGATAGACCGTATTGCTCGCCCCAATGACTCTGATCTTTACCTTTTCTGTAGGACAAGTCTCATCTTTGGTAATATAGATCTCTGTTCCATCCTCTGTCGTCTGTATGGAAAGATCAATGCCTCCTGCCTCGTCTTCCATGCGATACTTGCCATTGCCTGCATAAAAGCACACTTCCAGAGAAGTAAACTCCTGATTGTTGTCCCTACAATCAGCAAGAAGCGGAATGATACCGCCCTCCTTTACAAATACCGGTATGCGATCCAGCGGCACAAAGAGTTCATAGGTATGATTGCCTTCAAAGACCTGACCGGTAAAGAAGTCCGTCCACCTGCCCTCCGGCAGCCAGACACTGACCGGTGCCAATCCCTCTTTATTGCGTCTGGTCACGACCGGTGCCACGATCATTTCCGTACCAAAGTAATACTGTGTCTTTGCCTCATAAGCTTCCTTGCAGTCATGCAGATAATACATAGGCATGACGATCGGCAGTCCTTCCCGCGCTGTCCTGACATTTGCCGTATAAAGATATGGCAGGAGGCGGTGGCGCAACTGCAAGAACTTTGTCACGATCCTTTCTGCCTCATCCCCGTAAAGCCACGGTTCCTTACTCCATTTATCCCGGGTAGAATGTAAACGGTTGATCGGAGAAAAGACGCCCAATTCCACCCAGCGGGTATAGAGTTCGGGATTCCCCTTGCTACCCATATGACCGCCAATGTCATGCGACCACCAAGTGTATCCCGTATTGGATGCTGCGATGGTAAAATACGGCTGGTAGGCAAGGCTCTTCCAGCGCACGATGGTATCTCCCGAAAATCCCAAAGGATAGCGGTGTGAGCCACATCCGGCATAGCGTGAAAGGATCAGCGGCGTTCTGCCATCCCGCCCGGCATCTAAGGTATGATAATGATTGAGCAGCCACAGAGGATCCAGTCCTTTTTTGTTGGACTGTCGTCCCTGTTGCCAGTCGATCCACCAAAAGTCTACGCCCTCCTCCTCGTAAGGATGTAAGACCAGATCAAAATAAGAATCCACAAACTTACGATCTGTAAAGTCAAATTCTACCGGCTCTTTGCTTGCCGGATCAATGCCATTCGCCTGCGCCATGGCAGGATACTGCTTTTCAAAATAGCGGATGCCGTCATGCGGATGCAAATTCATGGTAATGGCAAGCCCCCGTTCCTTCAAATCGCGGAAAAACTGCTTATAATCCGGGAATAAGTCTGTATCAAAGGTGTAGCCGGTCCAACCCCTGCCCCAGAATTTGCTGTGGGTTGTCGCATCCTTTGGCACATTTTTGACCAGATGCCAGTCCATATCGATGGTTGCAACGGTCAGCGGGATTCCTTTCGCCTGAAACTTATCCATCAGATCCATATATTCCTGCTGCCTATATGCATAGTAACGTGACCACCAGTTACCCAAGGCATATTTTGGCAAAAGCGGTGTAAATCCCGTCAATCCGTAAAACTCGCGCAGACCACCCAGATAGTCCTTGCCAAAGGCGAGAATGTAACGATCGACCTCTCCTTCCTTTCTGGCAGATAAAGTGCCGTTTTCCTCCAGAAGATAGGATGCAGAATCATCAATCTCTGCTACTCCTTCCAAAGAAAAAATGCTATCCGATAATTTGACCGGTCCCTTGTTCTCGCCAAACAAAATCCGGTCACCCAGACCATTATCCAGCGTCCGAAATGTTCCGCCCAGCGGATGTACCTGATGGCTGTCCACCCAATAGCCCTCCAGTTTGACCGACACAAGCAGTGTCTCCTTATCCACATGAAAGATCCGGTCTGCCGTCGTCACCTCGATATCCAGCATATTATCCTTTACTGAAAAAGAAGGACTGCCAAAATCGCGATGCATGATCTTTTGCGTAGCCAGGTCTACAAAGGCATCTCCTTTTACACGTTCTACCCGCAAAATATGATCTGTGATGACGCTCAGACGGATCTGTCCGCTCACATAGGTCTTATTTTCTGCAATCGGTGCAGCCTCCACATAAAATCGATCCATAGAAAAAACCTCCCGCACTCATAAGTTGTCATAATTATACCACAACTTGTGCGAGAGGTTATTATTTTTCAGACATTTTCACAATTGAATGTCGGAATTTATTTTGCCCTTTTCGCATAGCGGAAAGCGAGTGCAAAAACCATGACGATCCCCCAGGCTAAGAACAATTCCCCAAACAGACGAAACCACTCTACCGGAAGCCAGAACTGCCAGATCAGGCCGTCTGCGATCCAACCCACGATCTCTATCCCAAGTAAAATAGCAAGAATCCTTTTCCATGTCTGTATAAATGTACCTTGCATATCACGCCTCCTATACCGCAGACTGCTTGAGAGCATCTGCCTTGCCAAGGTCGATGCTGCCGCTCTCTTCTTTGGTGACAGCCACAGATTTCTTAAAGAGGAAGAAGCCCAGGATAAAGAGGATCACCAGTGATCCCACACCGATATTTGCACTTCCTGTCAACTGGCTGGCTACCGATACCAACATGGTGCCAAGGAAAGATGCACCCTTTCCACAGATGTCATAAAGACCAAAGTATTCTCCCGATTTTTCCGGCGGAATGATCTTTGCAAAGTGAGATCTTGACAACGCCTGGATGCCTCCCTGAAACATTCCCACACAGATGGCTAAGATCCAGAACTTGATCTGGGAATCCAGGAAAAAGGCAAAGACTGCGATCAGGGTATATGCCACAATGCAGACCGGTATGAGTTTTCTTGACTCCTGCTTCTGGGATAACTTGCCAAAAATCAGTGCCGATGGGAAAGCAACGATCTGGGTGACCAAAAGTGCTAAAAGCAGTCCGGTCGAATCCAGTCCCAAGGCTGTTCCATAAGCCGTCGCCATATCAATGATGGTATAAACGCCATCGATGTAGCAGAAGAAAGCCAGAAGGAATAAAAAGATAGCCTTCTCATCCTTCAGTCCGACCAGGGTCTTGCCCAGTCGTTTAAAACTTCCTGCTACAATGCCCTGTTCCTTTTTCACAAAATAGACCTGTCTGTAATTTTTAAGAAGCGGCAAAGTCAGAACCACCCACCAGATCGCCGTGATCAAAAAAGCGATCGTCATAGAGTGCATCTGAGACAGCCCTAAGTTTTCTCCAAAAAGAACCAAGAGCAAGCCCAAGACAAACGGAACGCAGGAACCGATATAGCCCCATGCAAATCCACGGGATGACACGTCATCCATACGTTCTTCCGTGGTCACGTCATTGATCATGGAATCATAGAAAACAAGGCTGGCAGAATAACCACACTTGGCGATAATAAAGATGATCAAAAACACCAACCATGAAGTTGTCATCCCCAGCATGCAACAGCCGATAGCACCAATGGCAAGACTGCCGATAAAGATCGGTTTTTTATAGCCCTTGAAATCTGTGATCGTACCCAAGACCGGTCCTAAGAAAGCCACGATCAGAGTAACGATCGAAGTTGCATAGCCCCAGTATGCCAGATACTGCACATCCGAAAGTCCTGCATTTTCTGAGATCGCGTTAAAATAAATAGGAAACAAGGTAGATACCAGAAGGGTAAATGCCGAATTACCCACATCATATAAGACCCAAGATTTTTCCAATTTCGTTAATTTTAGTTTACTCATTTCTACTCCTTCTTGCGCATGATCCGCACAAATGTTTCATTGTCGCAAGAAGGAATATGTCATGCCTTCATTTCCCCTCCTGCAACAAGAACATTATAAAAGCACCCCGAAGGGTGCCTCTATCCAAAATTCGTTAAAATGTTGTAAACTGTCTGTAAAATCGTGGGAGCCGGTGTACGCTCCAAGTCGGAAAATCCCATAGGATCCGTCCGACATATTGCAGTCTGTCGGCATAACAAAGCGTCGCCGCTAAGACCATGGATGAAATGTATAAAAGATCGATCTCTACGGATGGATACAGATCTGCATAAGTATCGTGATGCTCATGCAAGATCTTGACATCAAAGGTAGGTAAGACCATCTTCTGAAAAGGGATCTGTCCTAACAGACATTGATGTAGGGCATTTTCATACTTGACATGGTCTGCAAGACTGCCTGTAAAATAGCCATTGTGCACATGGGTAAAACTGTCTGCAATATAGTGTGTCAACTTGCCCAGACGATAAAAGTAAATCCATCCGCCCGGCGTAGACCGCTCCAACTTTTTGATCAGATGCTCCATGGTCCGGCTGCTGTTCTCATAATTGTGACCGAAAAACTTTTTATTGCCTTTCCAGCCATGCAGATAGGTGACCTTATTGACATCCGGTGCGATCGCCCCATATATGTATGCATTTTTCTCCAACAAAGAAAATCCCCGTAGATACTGTCCTGCGATATGTTCTGCCAGATATTTGTGACTCAATGTTTTCATATGCGCTTTCCATCCCTTTCACACTGCGCCTACTCCCGCGCTCATCTTTCTCTTTTTTACCTTACATATACCATTATCCACGTTCTCCGTAAAAAAGATACTAACTTTTGTGTAAAAGTCATGTTAATTCTGTGAACAGGGATCTATGCCTGATCCGGACTGTAATACACATAGCGCCCCTTGCCGCCTGCCTTGGCATCGTACAAGGATTTGTCCGCTTTTTATAAAGATCATAATAGCCGCCATCACAAGCGCTGGACAGACAGATGCCCATACTGATACCGATATCATGCCCCTCATACTGACAGGAAACACTGTCAAAGATACGCTGGACGATCTCCCGAATATCATCCTCCTGCTTATAGGTCATGAATACGACAAACTCATCCCCGCCATATCGTGCCGCGATATCCTGATAAGCCTCCACCATATAAGACGCAGATGCAAATTTGCGGTATTCGGATAGCAAAGATCTGCAAAAACATATCTTTGTCCTCATCAAAACATCGCTCCAACAAAATTTGTAACCACTCCTCCAGCGTACGCACACCATCTGCATCCTGTAGATTTCTTCCGCTATGGATGCATACCACCTGATGTTTTAAGACATCAATCTGGTAAATCCCTTCGTATTGGCTGGAGATCTTCGTCAGGATCTGTTTCTCCAGTTCGTATTGTTCCTTCATCTAATTTGTCCTCTGTTGTATTTGCATAATCTTCCGGTTTTCGGTCAAGACTATACATAGAATGACAGATCAGGAGAAATAAAAATGAGCACATACAAGGTTGAGATCTGCGGTGTCAACACCGCCAAACTGCCCCTACTATCCGATGAAGAAAAGAATGCACTTTGGGATAAGATAAAAGCAGGAGACGCGCAGGCCCGCGAGACCTATATCAAGGGAAATCTGCGCCTGGTGCTCAGTGTCTTAAAACGTTTTTCCGGTCATGGGGAAAATCTGGATGACCTCTTTCAGATCGGCTGCATCGGACTCATCAAGTCCATTGACAATTTTGACCCGACCATGAATGTCAAGTTTTCTACCTATGCTGTGCCTATGATCATCGGCGAACTCCGCCGCTATCTGCGCGACACGTCCAGCAGCATCCGTATTTCCCGCTCTCTGCGCGATACCGCCTATAAGGCGATCGTTGCCAAGGAAAATCTCCTGCGCACCAGCGTAACCGAACCTACCATGGACGAGATCGCCGCTGCCGCCGGCATCCCGGTAGAAGATATGATCTATGCCTTAGATGCCATGCAAAGCCCGCTCTCCCTCTATGATCCCATCTACAATGATGGCGGCGACACCCTATATGTCATGGACCAGATCAGTGACAAAAAAAATAAAGAAGAGAACTGGATCGAAAGCCTCTCCTTAAATGATGCCCTGCAAACCTTG
>CAVGHS010000071.1:0-11380 GCA_963629085.1 bacterium | reverse complement strand
GACCTAAGAAGATCATAGACGTACCAACGATATAAAGCACCTTTGGAATACCAAATAACTGCTTGACCAAAACGCCACTGAAATCGGCTTCCTTGGATCCCTTGGTAACTAAGATACCGGTTGCCAGTGAAATCAAAAGGGATGGAATCTGGGAACAGAGTCCGTCACCGATCGTCAGCAGACCGTATTGCTGGATGGCATCCGTAAATACCATGCCACTTCGCATGACTCCCATCAAGGTTCCACCGATCAGGTTGATAAAAGTGATCAAAAGACCTGCTGTCGCATCTCCCTTGACATACTTTGTCGCACCATCCATAGAACCAAAGAAGGACGATTCATCCTGCAACTTCTGTCTTCTCTCTCTCGCTTCCTTTTCGGTAATGGCTCCGGTATTTAAGTCAGCATCGATCGCCATCTGTTTACCCGGCATAGCATCCAGGGTAAATCTGGCTGAAACCTCAGCGACACGTTCGGAACCTTTGTTGATGACCATAAACTGTACGATGATCAGGACAATAAAGATGATGGCACCGATCACCAGATCGCCTCCACCAACGAACTGTCCAAACGTCTCAACGACATTTCCCGGTGATCCTGTGCTTAAGATCAGACGGGTAGATGAAACATTCAGGGAAATACGAAAGATCGTCGTGAACAAAAGCAGGGTCGGGAAAAAGGACATATCCAAAACTTCCCGCACAAACAAAACATTCATCAGCACGATCAAGGCGATGGAAATATTGAGTGCCAGCATGACATCCAATAAAATAGAAGGAATCGGAACAATAAAGAAAATAATTGCCGCCAACAGATATGCCGCAACGCCGATATCGGTCTTTTTTACACCGGATAAATCCATTCCGTTTCCTCCTTTCCATCGTATATCTCATCTCATATTATCTTAAACTATTTATCTTTTACTGTAAACCAGCGCAAGGATCTCTGCCACCGCCTGATACAACTCCGGCGGGATCTGTTCTCCCACCTCGACCGTCGCATAGAGTGCTCTGGCAAGCGGTTTGTTCTCCATGATCTCCACGCCGTTTTCCTTGGCAGTCTCCTTGATCTTTGCCGCCAGATAATCCTCACCTTTGGCGACCACCGTCGGTGCATTTTCTACCTCTGCATCATAACGGATGGCTACCGCAATATGGGTCGGGTTGGTGATGACAACATCCGCCTTGGGAACATCCTGCATCATACGCCGCTGGGATGCTTCACGCATCCTTTGTCTCTGCTGTCCCTTGATCTGCGGATCTCCTTCGGTATTTTTATACTCATCCTTGACTTCCTGCTTGGTCATCTTCATGTCTTCGTTAAACCGGAAACGCTGGTAAATATAATCTGCCAGCCCCACCACCAGATAGCAAAGACTGATACGCAGTCCCGTGTCTATGATGATCTCGCCGATCAGAGAAATCGCCTGATTGAGCGGTATCTCATATAGGATAAATAAGTTGTTTGCCTGTCCCTTGATACAGGTATATGCCACATAAAAGACCAATACGATCTTTAGGATGGACATAAAAAGATTAAAAAGCGAATCTTTGGAAAAAATACGCTTGAAACCATTGACCGGATTGAACTTATCCAGTTTGGGCTCTAAGGGCTTGGTCGATACCTGCCAACCGACCTGTACAATACTGATCACAATAGCAACCACAAAGCCAGCCGCCAAAAAGGGTGCTGCCAGGCGCAGCAGTTGTAAGTAGCCCTGAGTCAGAAGTCCGCTTGCCGCCTGCACGGTCATGCCATCCCTCTGGGTATCGATCACATCCGGTATCATCCCATAAAAAAGATGAAAAACACTGATAAACCCCTCTCCCAGATAGGATACAAAGATACGCAGGGACAAAAATAAAGCGATCAGCATAGCCGCTGAGTTCAATTCCTGGCTGCGGGCAACTTTACCCTCTTCGCGGGCATCTTTTAATTTTTTTGAAGTCGCCGGTTCTGTCTTTTCTCCGCCCGGTCCATCCTGTGCGAACCATTGCAGGTCATAAGGCAGAAGTAACACTTTGTCTTCCTTCAAGTTAATACATTCCTTCTATAAATGACACCGTCATGACTTTGATCTCTTTGAAGATAAAATTGGCAATGTCCGGTAATAAAAATGTCGTGATGAACAAAACCGCAAGGCCAAGCAAAAGTTTTAATTGGACACCAACGGCAAACATATTCATCTGCGGCGCCACCTTTGCCATAATCCCCAAGATACTGTTTAGGATCATCATGCAGGCAAAGACCGGCAAAACAATACGAAATCCGATCACAAAAAGATCGGTACAATACTGCACCATGGAGGCAAGCAGGGAATCCATCTGAAACTGTGCTCCCCCCAGCGGAAACAACTGAAAGGAATCGATCAGTGCCCGCAGGATATACTGATGCATATTGGATACGATCAGAAGCAATAGGACAAAATAGGAATATAAGTTTCCTGTGATGCTGACCTGACTTCCTGTCGTTGGATCAAAGACCATAGCCATGGAAAGTCCGATATCCATATCAATGATCGTACCTGCAAATAAAATAATGGAATTACAAATATATGCCGCAAAACCGATCAGCAATCCTGTAATTCCCTCTTTGAGCACTAATATGGCATAACCGACTTCCGAGGTATATGCTGTGTGTTCCACCGGGACTGCATAAAAAACAAGTATTGCCACAAAGGCAGATAATCCAATCTTTACCCTCCCCGGTACTTCCCTCGCGCCAAAAAAAGGTGCCGCAAACACAAAGCAGGAAATCCGTACCAATATCAGTAAAAAATATTCAAATGTACTTATGTCAAATGTATATTGTAACATACCAAAACTAGCCTAAAAACGTGCTGAAGTTTGTCCACAATTCCGTCATGTAATCTGTCAATGTTGTCAATATAAAAGCACCAAAGATCAGCATTCCCAGGAATACGGCAACGATCTTTGGTACAAAGGTCAACGTCTGTTCCTGAATGGAGGTAACGGTCTGAAAAATACTGACGATCAGACCGACGATCAAAGAGATCAAAAGCAACGGTGCCGCACATATAATGATATTGTAGATAGCATCTCTTACAATATCCAATACCTGTCCTTCTGTCACAAAAATCACGCTCTCTTTCTATTCATCAATAAAATGTCTTGACCAGACCGCCAATGACAAGATTCCATCCATCTGCCAGCACAAATAACAGTATCTTAAACGGCAGGGAAATGGTAGTCGGCGGCAGCATCATCATACCCATAGACATAAGCACGGACGAAACGACCATGTCAATCACAATAAATGGGATATAAATCACTACACCGATAATAAAGGCTGTACGCAGTTCACTTAAGATAAAACTCGGAACCAATACGACAAATGGAACATCATCATAATCTTCATAGGTCGTATCTGAAATCTCACAAAAGAGATTGAGATCCTTTTCCTGCGTCTGCCCATACATGAAATTGCGGATCGGCTCAACGGCTCGATCCAATGCCTCTTCCTGTGTGATCTCTCCATTATCAAGCGGTGTAATGGCATTTTCATTGATCTGCGTAAAGGTCGGCCACATGATAAAGAAAGTCAAAAACAATGCCAGCCCGATCAAAATCTGGTTGGGTGGCGCTGTCTGCGTACCGATTGCGGACCGCACAAAATGCAGGACAATGATGATCCTGGTAAAAGAGGTCAACATGATCAGTATGGACGGTGCTAAAGCCAGGATTGTTATAACCAGTAAAATACGCACATTTGCAGATAATGATCCGGAATCTGAATCCAGGGTCAGAGAAACTCCTCCCTTGCCCGTGACCCAGTCACTGGCATTGGGTGCATTGTCTGTCGCTCCATAGGAAGATGCATAGACTGTATTTCCACTGGCACACCAGACACTGACACAAATGGCAAAGCTCGCCAGGATCAGACTTAAGATACAATATCCTTTTTTTAATTTGTTTTTCATATTCATGTCTACTTCTTCGGTAAATGTTCTTTGAACTTTTGTAAGGCGTCGGCAAAATCTCCCTTGGCTGTCGGAATCGTCATATCCAGAGAAGGCATTTCTTTTAACTGCTCTTCTTTTAATTCTCCCAAGACCGTAATCTCATCCTTGCCGATAGCAATGACATAATAGGTATCCTTGCCAGCCTGTATCAACTGGATGTACTTATTGGTTGTCAGTTTTAAGGTCTCAACGACCGATAAATTCTTGCTTATGCTCTGGCTCTTTTGATAACCTGCGATCCAACGGGTCACATAATAGGTCAATGCCAGAACAATGACAAAACAAAAAAGTACAATGATCAGTTGAAAGATATTCTCACCTGTCGATGATAGTAAAATCATTCTTAACCAATAACCTTCTTTACGGCTTCAAGAACACGCTCTGCCTGGAATGGCTTTACAATAAAGTCCTTGGCGCCTGACTGAATTGCCTCAATAACCATTGCCTGCTGGCCCATAGCGGAACACATGATAACACAGGCATTTGGATCCTTTGCACGGATTGCCTTTAAGGACTCGATACCATCCATCTCCGGCATGGTAATATCCATAAGTACCAGATCCGGCTTTAACTCCATATACTTGTCTACTGCTACTTTACCGTTTTCTGCTTCGCCTACAACGTTATAACCATTTTTTGTCAAGATATCCTTGATCATCATTCTCATAAACGCTGCATCATCACTAATCAGAATATTTTTTGCCATTTTTTACTCTCCTTTTTATCTCTTATTTCATTATCTCTGTAATACGAATACCGAAAGATTCTTCAATGACTACTACTTCACCTTTTGCAACATATTTACCATTGACCAATACATCGATCGGTTCTCCGGCGATCTTGTTTAATTCTATGATCGTTCCCGGTGCAAAATCCAAAATATCCTGAATGGATTTATGCGTCCTGCCGAGTTCGACAGTCACTTCCAATGGAACATCCATGATCAGATCTATATTTTCCGGCTGATATGGTGCCTGATAATTGCCGGCAAAAGGTTGAAATTGTGCAGGCTGTACATTGACCTGCTGTTGTGGTGGATATGCTTGCTGCATATATGGCTGTTGCATATACGACTGCCCCTGCATTCCCATGTCCGGCATCGGCTGTTGCGGTGGAATCTGTCCCTGCATCGGTTGTGCCTGTTGCTGTGGTGGGGCTTGTGTCTGCGCTGCTGCCTGTGGCTGCGGTGCCGGTTGCGGCTGTGGTGTTGGAATATCATCATCCACGGTAGATGCCGTATCACTCTCCATATTTGACATGATATTGCTGCACATCTCCTTGGCGAGTGAAACCGGATAAAGCTGCATGATCTCACTGTCGACCAAATCTCCGATCAGCATCTTAAAGGTAATCTTGACAAAACGTCCATCTAAGAAAGGTTCGATCTCGCCTCCCTCTGTCGCATCCTGTAGATCGATCAGATTGGATGATGGCGGGCTGATATCGATCATGGTATCTAGCATGGACGACATGGATGTCGCTGAAGATCCCATCATCTGGTTCATCGCCTCACTGATCGCACTCAGATGTAACTCTGTGATCTCCCCATCGGTATTAGAGCCATCGCCGCCCATCATAAGGTCAGTGATGATCTTGACATCGGTCTCACGCAAGACTAAGATATTGCTTCCATCCAAGCCTTTCGTATATGCAATGCGCACTAAAACGCACGGTTTTTCATATCGGTCTACGATCTCATCCCACGTTCCCATGGAAACGACCGGCGTTGAGATCTCGACTTTTTTATTTACTAAGGAAAACAGTGTTGTTGCTGCCGTTCCCATGCTGATATTGGCAATTTCACCAATGGTATCAACTTCATCCGGTGTTAGTTCTTCATCCGGTGCCGCACTGGCTGTGTCAGCATCCGGTATCCCACCACTCAGGAGTGCGTTGATCTCTTCCTGGGATAATACGCCGTCACTCATCTATTCCTGCTCCTCTCTTATGACTGATGTAATTCTAACCGCATAATCTTCTCCGGTTGCGCCGGGAAGTGCAGTAAATTTCTTGATATCTCCGACATAGACATCCAATTCCTGATTGACCTTAGTATTCAGACGGATAATGTCCCCTACCTGCAATCCGGAAAAGTCATTGACCGAGATCACACTTTTGCCAAGAATCGCCTTGACCGGAACGATCGCCTTGGCGATCAAAGACTCGATGGTATCTGCATACTCCATTTCCACCCGTTCCTGCATATTGGAATACCAGAACTTGGTATTTAACTTGTCCATGACAGGCTCTAAGGTAATGTAAGGAAGACAGATATTCATAAAGCCTTCCACATCACCGATCCTGATGCTGATCGTCACGATAGCGATCATTTCCGATGGAGAAATGATCTGGGCGAACTGCGAATTGGTCTCGATACGTTCCAGTCTCGGATGCACATCCAAGACATTTGCCCAAGGCTCCCGCAGCAGTTGCACACAGGCTGTCATGATACGCTCGATGATCAAAAGTTCAATTTCAGAAAATTCCCGGACTTTGTCGAGTGGTTCTCCCTCGCCTCCAAGCATGCGATCCACGATGGCATATCCCAGTTTGGATGCCATCTCTACGATGATATTGCCCTCTAAGGGTTCAAAGTTGACAATACCAAGCAAGACCGGATTGGAAAGGGAATTGGAAAATTCCATATAGGTAACTGCCTCCGAATTCATCACCTCTACCTGTATATTCTTGCGCAGGTAGACCGGAAGGTTGGTAGACAGTAATCTGCCATAATGTTCAAAAATGATCTCAAGGGTTCGTAAATGTTCTTTGGAAAACTTGGATGGTCTGGAGAAGTCATAGTTCTTGACCTGCTTCTCACTGCTTGCCTTGATCTCTTCAGCATCTACTTCACCACTGCTCAGTGCCTGTAATAAGTTGTCTATTTCATTTTGGGAAAGTATATCGCTCAAGTAATCTCACCACCCACTGCAAATTTTTCCTTTTACTGATATTGTGCCGTTGGGAATCCTACCGCTACAATAAAATCAGACCCAAACATCTTTTGGAGATCTTTTAGGATCTCATCCTGAACTGCTGACTGATTATTCTTGATCTCATCTATTGTGTATTGTGAAACAATGTTGTTGATATCGCCCTTGATCAGATTTACCTTTTCTTCGACCTGTGGCTGAAGATCTTTATAATCCTTATTCTTGGTATCCATAGAAATAGATACGGTAATTATAGCAAAATGATCCTTGCCGTCTCCATCCTGCTTTAGGTTGATGGTCTGCTCATCATCAATATTGTAGACCTCGATCTGGTCGATCGGGATATTGGCATTGCTGGTCGCACTGCCGGACTCCAGATCCAGATCAATGGCACTGCACACCTTGGTGATCAGTTCATTTGCCTTTTGTGTCTCCGGCAAGATCGTGATCGTCAAGATCACGGTGAGTACCAAATTGACAACCACGAGTGCTAATGTAATAACCGTAATAAGATTTTTCTTCATGATTGACCTCTCTAATTGTTTAAAGATTCTGAATTAAGCGAATTGTAGATTTTGATCTCTACTCTTCGGTTCTTTGCCCTGCCTTCTGCTGTCGCATTGTCTGCGATCGGTGCATAAGATCCTCTGCCGGAAGACTTGATATGTGCCGGATCCAACGTCGTATTGTCGCGGATATAATTGGCAACATTCAATGCACGGTACATGGAAAGAATATCATTGTCGCTATATTGCTCTCCCGCTGCCGGTGGTACATTGTCCGTATGACCCTCGATCTCGATCAGATTGTTGGTGTAATTATTCAAGATCACGGCAATCTTTTCCATGACCGGAAGAACTTCTTCCCGGATGGTCGCCTCACCGGAATTAAAAAGTAGCGCTCCATTTAGATTGATCAGTGTGTAGTATTCGTTGAACTCCACATCCACCTGATCCTCCAGTCCATAGGACTGTAAGAGACGGCTGACCTGTTCTGCCATCTGCTCACTCTCCGTCAGCCCGGCATTCTCCAGTGTCTCCTGTGCTTCTTCTGTCGTCACAGTCGTATCCTGATTGGTCACCGTATCCTCCGGCTCCTCGTCTCCCTTGGGAAGGGCTGAGGAAGAATTGAAATAAACGTCAAACTTTTCCAGCATGCTCACACCGGAAGAGATCAGTTCTCCATCCCCGATCGTCGAGCCACCCGACGGTAGAATACTAAAGGTACTCTGTAAGGACTGTACGACCATTTCAAACTTTTCTGAGTCGACCGTTGACATAGAAAACAGTAACACAAAGAAACATAACAGCAAGTTCATCAGATCACTAAAGGTCGACATCCACGCCGGGGAACCTTTTGGCGGATCCTCCTGTTTTGGTTTTGCCATTATGCCTCACCTCCGTCTTCGCTGCTGGCAGCATCACGTTCGGACGGTGCCAGGAATGACTTGAGTTTTTCTTCTATGACACGAGGGTTCTCGCCTGCCTGAATAGACAAAAGTCCCTCCACGGTAATCTCACGCATCATGACTTCCATGTCATTGTTGACCTTTAACTTGGCTGCGGTAGGACCTGCAATCCAGTTGGCGATCAAGGATCCGTACAAGGTCGTCAAAAGAGCAACTGCCATGTTCGGTCCAATGGTAGAAGAATCTGTCAGGTTCTTCAACATATTAACCAGTCCGATCAAGGTACCGATCATACCCCAGGCAGGACCAAGTTCTGCCCATTTCTCCCAGAAACCGATGACCTTTTTATGTCTTGCTTCCAGATTGATCAGGTCTGTCTCCAAAATACCACGCACCAGATCCGGGTCTGTACCATCGACGACCAGATTGATGCCCTTTTTGAGGAATTCATCATCCATATCGTGTGTGGCTTCTTCCAATGCCAGAAGACCTTCTTTTCGGGATATATTGGATAAATTGATAATATTGGATATTACCTCGGCTGCATTTCCAACGGATGGCTCTTTGATCGCCAATCCCATGCCCTTGAAGCCGTTAATAAAGTCTGGTAACTTGTGTGATGCCAAAGTACCTGCCAAAGACCCACCAATGGTAATGATGATAGATGGAAGATCCACAAAGTCATTGACAATATTACCGCCGGACGACAGGATACCAAAGACGACCATGACTGCGCCTAAGACCAGACCGACTAACGATGCTATATCCAAACTGTTCACCGCCTTACATTCAAAATACTATATCTTGTGTTTTTTACACAAAAACCCATAGTTACACGTTTATTTTATCTTACTAAATTTTATCTATCTTGTCTACTTTTAATTCTACTTATTTATCAAATTTCTACAGAAATTGCGAAAATTTGAGTGGATTTTCGCATAAAAAAAGAGCCTGCCTAAGCAGGCCCCTTGTCACTATCGTTTCAGGTTTACCAGTTCTTCCAAAAGTGTATCAGAAGTTGTGATAATTCTTGAATTTGCCTGGAAACCTCTCTGGGTCGTGATCATATCGGTAAACTGTTCGGATAAGTCTACATTTGACATTTCAAGCTGACCGGTGGTCATGCTTCCGCCGTCGCCTGTGACTTCTACACCGATACCGTCAAAATCACCGGAGTTTAAGGTTGTACCATAACAGTTATTTCCCAGACTTTCCAAACCGGATGCATTGGCAAACTGTGCCACCGGGATCTGTCCCAAGAGTACAGTATTACCATTGTCATAAGATCCGTAGATCTTACCGGTGCCATCGATCGAAACACCGGTCAACTGTCCGAGTTTCTTACCGGTACCGTCCGTCGCCTTTTCTGCGGAGCCTTTTTCAAATTCTGCGGTAGAGCTTCCACCATTGTTCTGGTTCAAAAGATGGCTGAAGTCAATGGAGATATCTTCAAAATTATCTCCCAGAAGTGACATATTCAAAGAAACGGATGTCGTTCCTGCGGAATCGATAAAACGGAATGTTCCGTCGCTGGTATTAAACTGCAAGGTATAATTTGTCGTGTCATAGGTCAGATTCAACATACCGGTCGTCGTGTCGACTGCCAGTGTGCCGGATGCTGCTGTATCCGCATCGATACCATAGATATCTGCAATGGAACGGAAGGTCTGGTTGCCCGCGCCATCCGTAAAGTTGTAGCCCAGTTCACCATTAACGGTGACCGGTGCTCCATCTGCGCCTGTGACCATGGTATAGGTTGTACCATTTTCCGTATAGGTGATGCTTGCCGGATTGGTAGAATTGTCCAGAGTGTAGTTCTTGCTTACAGAGAAGGATTTGACTGCTGTGGTGTCATTACCAAAGATCTGGTCAAGGGCATCACTGCCGGCTGCATCCAGTCCCTGCTGATCCAACCATGCGGCAAGAATATCGTTGTTATCACTGTCATAAATATTAGTCAGTTCCACGGAATAGGTACCTGCATCCGTATCTACTGCCTTGTATGCAAATTTTGCCGTATAAGAATATCCCAGATTATCAAAGAAAGATAAGGTACGGATATAACCCGCATCACTGGTCACGTTGGTGTCATTCTTATCGATCAGTCCGGAAACATTTGCCTTGGTCGTTGCCTCCGGCGCACTTGTCATATTATCTGCCTGCATGATACGAAGGGCAGATACCGTATCCTTTCGGATATCCCCGGTCAAAGGATCCACCTGCCAGCCCATGACGGTATAACCGGTCGATGTCATGGCAAGGTTTCCTGCACCATCTAAGTAGAAAGATCCTGCTCTGGTAAAGAGATTCTCTGTTCCGTTATTTACGATAAAGAAATTGGTAGAGCTTCCGTTAGTCAGGCGGATATCAAATGCATCGCCTGTGGACTGTGCTGCACCGGAAGAAGTGATGCTCACTTTAGTTGCTGCCGTAGAAACACCAAGTCCTATCTGCATGGCATTTTTACCACCGGTCGTTGCCGTGGCTGCCGTAGCCCCTGATGTTGTCTGATACATAATATCAGCAAACGTCGTAGAAGACGCTTTAAAGCCAACCGTGTTGACATTTGATATGTTATTACCAATAACATCCATCTTGGTCTGATGTGTCTTCAATCCTGACACACCAGAATACAATGCTCTCATCATAATAAATGACCTCCTAAATCGCTGTCTTGCCGTATCTGTCAGTCAACGGCATTAGCCTCCATAAGGTCCGGCTAAATAATTACAGCTCCGTCTATGTTTGTAAATACATTTTCGTCAGACTCTGTCTGATCCATTGCGGTTACGACTGTCTGATTCGGGACATTCACGATAAATGCCAGAGAATCAACGATAACCAAAGATTCTTTTATTCCTTTTTCACCGGCTTTTGCCACTCCGGCTTCCAAACGCTGGCTTTGGTCTACTGATAATGCGATATCCCTTTGCTCCAAACGCATATTAGCATGTTTAGAAAATTTTAGGGACGATGTTGCTTGCGCATTATTTCCTAATTGCTGCCGTAAGACATCCTCAAAGGAAAGACCAGAAGTTTCGTCTTTTTCTTTTACTC
>CAVGHS010000070.1:0-11543 GCA_963629085.1 bacterium | reverse complement strand
ATCTCTAAGAGTATCGGGGAGGAGAGCATCGAGGAAGAAGTCGCGGCAGAGGAGTCCGAGGCAGAGGAGATCCGCAGACCGGAGAATGTTGTTTCTCTCTTGCAGGTGGATCCGATCGAACTTGAATTTGGTTATGGCATCATCCCACTTGCGGATGTCAATCAGGGAGGGGATCTTCTGGATCGTGTCGTTATGATCCGAAGACAGATTGCTCTGGAACTGGGTACGGTCGTGCCAATCATCCGTTTGCGCGATAACATTCAGCTCAATCCGAATCAATACATTATCAAGATCAAAGGGATTCAGGTGGCAGAGGGCGAGATCCTTTTCGACCACTATATGGCGATGAATCCTGGCTTTGTGGAGGAGGAGATCAATGGTATTCCGACCTTCGAGCCATCCTTTCATCTGCCGGCGATCTGGATCACAGACAGCCAGAGAGAACGTGCGGAAAGTCTGGGCTATACCGTAGTCGATCCGCCGTCTATTATTGCAACACATCTGACGGAAGTGATCCGCAGCCATATTGCAGAACTCTTGAGCCGCCAGGATGTGCAGAATCTGGTCAACAATCTAAAGGAGAGCAATCCGGCACTGGTGGACGAACTGACACCAAAATTATTAGGACTTGGCGAGATTCAGAAGGTCTTGCAGAATCTTTTAAAAGAGGGGATTTCTATCCGCGACCTGCTTTCTATCTTTGAAGTGCTGGCTGACCATGCAGCGACGACCAGAGATACGGATGTCTTGACCGAGTATGTCCGTCAGGGATTGAAACGTGCGATTTCCAGCCGTTACTTTGTACCAAATGAAGTGACATCCTGCATTACACTGGATCCTAAGGTAGAACAGGATATTATGGCATCCATCAAGCAGACGGAGCAGGGGGCATATCTGACCTTGGATCCGGAACGCATCCGTGCCATTATGGACTCTTTGCAGGCAGAGATCGCAAAATTTGAAGAGACAGGCAAGACACCGATCGTTGTGACATCACCGATCGTGCGTATGTATTTTAAGAAAATGACAGAAGACTATGTAAAGGATCTGATCGTAGTTTCATATAATGAGATCGACTCCGATGTTGAATTACAATCAGTGGGGATGGTGACAGGATAAGATGACCATTAAAAAGTTTCAGGGAAAAACAAAAGAAGAAGCGATCGCTCTGGCAAAAGAGGAAATGGGCGCATCGGTTGTGATCATGAATGTAAAGGAAGTACGGCAAAAGGGCTTCTTTGGCATTTTCAAGGGCAGCATGTACGAGGTGACAGCCGCATTGGAGGATGATGTCATGCCACAGCCTTCCTTTAGCATACCGCCGGCACCATCAGCCAGACCGACATCCCGCGGCTTTGATGCCGTCGCAGATGAGGAGATTTCCCTGTGTGATCTGGAAGACGGGTCGCAAATGGCTTTGAAAGAGGCATTTGCCGCAGTCAATGAAGTGATGGAAAAGAACGGACATAAACCGATCGCACCATTACAGGAATCACAGGCTGCCCAGATGGTGGTGGAACCAAAGAACGAGACTTTCCGTCCGCTTTCTTCCATGGAATTTGTAGAAGATCTGGGATCAGAGAGAGACGAGCAGAGCCACCAGTTCTTTAAGGTCTTATATAAGGTCTTACTGGATAATGAGGTGGATGAGATCTATATCAATCAGTTTATGGATGATCTGGATCGTGTATCTCACAGTACCAACGGGCTGGACTATCTGATCTCCAATGTCTACCAGAAGATGATCTTAAAGTTGGGACAGCCGGAAGTGATCTCACTTACCAAGAAAAAGCCTAAGGTCGTATTTTTCATCGGACCGACAGGGGTAGGCAAGACAACGACCATCGCCAAGATCGCATCACGTTTTAAAGTAGAACAGGAAAAGAAGGTGGCACTGTTGACCGCCGATACCTATCGTATCGCAGCGGCAGAACAGTTGCGCACCTATGCCAATATCTTAGACACACCTCTTTCTATCATTTATACACCGGAAGACATTGGAAAAGAGATAGAAAAGTTCAGTGATTATGATCTGGTACTGGTGGACACCGCAGGATTTTCACACAAGAATGATGGGCAGAGAGAAGATATGAAGCGCCTGTTGGAAAATCTTCCGCCACAGTATGAAAGACAGATCTATCTGGTCTTGAGTGCAACGACAAAGTACAAAGACCTAATTGAGATTACGGATATTTATGATGAATTCTGCGATTTTCATCTGATCTTTACCAAGTTGGATGAGACCAGTGCATATGGTAATATATTAAATATCAAGTTGCACACGGGGGCACAACTTTCCTATGTGACAACAGGTCAGAATGTGCCGGATGACATCGAGGTCGTCGATACACAAAAACTGGTAAAACTCTTGTTGGGAGGCAGATAATATGGATCAGGCCGAACAATTAAGAAATGTTATCAAACAAAAAAATCAAAATAATATTGGCAATGCCCGTGTGATCACAATCACCAGTGGCAAGGGGGGCGTTGGCAAATCCAATATGGCGGTAAATCTGGCGATCATGTTCCGAAAGATGGGACAGCGTGTCATTATTTTGGACGCGGATTTTGGCCTTGCCAATGTCGAGGTCATGTTTGGAACCGTGCCCAAATATAATCTGAGTGACCTGATCTTCGGTGGCAAAAGCATCCGTGAGATCATCACGACGGGACCTATGGATATCGGTTTTATATCCGGTGGATCCGGCATTGTCGGACTGAATAATCTGACCAAAGAACAGATTTCCTATCTGGTACACAGTCTTTCACTTTTAAATGATCTGTGCGATGTACTGATCATTGATACCGGCGCAGGTGTGGCAGACAGTGTCTTAGAGTTTGTCCTTGCCAGCCCGGAAGTGATCCTGGTGACGACGCCGGAGCCGAGTTCCATCACGGATTCCTATTCCCTGATGAAGGCTCTTTACAAGAATCCAAAGTTTATCCGCAATGGCACCAATGTGCATCTGGTTGCCAATAAGGTGACCTCGGAGGCAGAAGGCAATGCCGTTTACCAGAAACTAAATTCTGTTGTGGAAAAATTTCTGGATGGCAAGTTGCATTATCTGGGTATGATCCCGGTCGATCCGTCTTTGGAAAAGGCAGTGCGTAACCAAAAGACCGTATCGACGGTCGCGCCGAATGCGAAGTCTACCAAGGCATTTGAGATCATCGCGCAGAATCTTTTGACCGGCGATGACAAGAACCGCTACCGCTGGGGGATCACACAATTATTTAATAATTTTATGGGACGTTCTTAAAAGAAAGGGAACGCCCGGGAGTATCATATGAGAATGGAAGAATTATTGCCGGGATGCAAGGTCGATATCCGCATTACCCAGTTGATGGAAAAAGAGGATGTAGACGCAGCACAGGGCATCTTTTATACAAGCATATTTGATGTGGCAAAAGACGGTATCGAACTGCAAATGCCTATGGTCGGTGGCAGATTACAACTTTTACCAAAGAACATCCGCTATGAGTTCATTTTCTCCACGCCGGAAGGACTTTACAAGGCGCAGGGGACAGTGACAGACCATATCAAAAAACAGCATTTTTATCTGTTAAAGATCGCACTGACCAGCCCTTTGGAGAAATTCCAGCGCCGGGAATACTATCGTATCACCTGTATGGTGCCGATGATATTTATGGGCGTGACTGAAGAAGCGGCAATGGAAGGCGCGATCGACGCCGTGAGAGAAAAGATGACCGCAGGCAACGAGATGACGGTGCGTGGCATCGGAACCATCTTAGATATCAGTGGCGGCGGGGCGAGGTTTACATCCAGCAATTCCTTAGCGGATGTAAAGTTTCTTCTCCTAGAATTCCAACTGCCACAGGAAAATAAAAAAAGGCCTTTGGAGATCAATGTTGTTGCCAAAGTGATCGATTCCAAACAGACAGATACCAAGGATAAATATACGCATCGCGTGAAATTTTATTTTAAGGATCCGCGCATGAAAGAGCAGTTGATCGGCTATGTTTTTCAGGAAGAACGTAGGATCAGAAAGAAGGAACAGGAAATATAATGCAAAAGGTATTGATTGTTGATGACTCTGCACTCATGAGAAGGAAAATCTGTGATATAATCAATACAGACAAAGATTTTCAAGTGTCTGAGATGAGCATGAACACACAAGATGCTTACAACAAAATAGTTGAGAATGCCTATGCGATCGTTGTGGTCGGTCTGTCGGCACGCATGGATGTACTTACCTTTATGCGCCGGTTACAGGCCTTGGAGACACGCCCACGCGTGGTCTTTCTGACATCTTCCATTGCGGAGGATATGCAGATCATAAGACAGGCGATGAGCCTTGGCGCTTATGATTATGTATACCGGGAGAACCGCTTACATGGTATGACCGATGCGGTAGCGGGTGAACTTCTACGTTCACTGCACAATGCATCCCGTGGTCTGCCGGCACCCAAGCATACGCAGGCGGTGGATCCTTATGAGGCGACCAGGCGTGTACGGGAAATGTCCCAGCGCGTAGCCCGGAAACTGGATCGTTCCATGGATACTGCGGCACGCGAGGAGACAGGCAAGGATAAGACAGCGGCATCTATGGGTACGCGAAAGGATACCCTGATCGCTCTGGCTTGTTCTACAGGAGGTCCACAGGCATTGCAGGTATTGATACCTATGCTTCCGGCAGATCTTCCGATTCCATTGGTCCTGGTACAGCATATGCCGGCAGGGTTTACGGATTCGCTTGCCAGACGATTGGATCAGACAAGTGATATCCATGTCAAGCAGGCAGAAGATCAGGAGGTGCTCAAGGCTGGCTGGGTCTACATTGCACCCGGCGGCAAGCATATGGAGATCGGCAAGGACAGAAGCGGCCGCCCTATGGTAAGCCTCAATGACAAGCCACCGATCGGTAGCCTCAGGCCCTGTGCAGATCTTATGTACGAGTCTCTTTGCCATTCGGATTACAAGGAGATTCTCTGTGTTGTCCTTACAGGCATGGGCGCAGACGGTACCAAGGGGATCCAGATGCTCAAAAAGCACAAGAAAATTTATGTGATTTCAGAAAGTCAGGACACATGTGTTGTCTATGGCATGCCCAGATCCATCGAACAGCAGGGTCTGAGTGATAAAGTAGTTCCTATAAACCAAATAGCAGATGCAATTATGAAGAAATTGGGGGATTAAAAGATGGATGTAAGTCAATATCTCGACATTTTTATCGACGAAACAAATGGTCATATTCAAGCGCTCAATGACAATATTATGATCTTGGAAAAAGAGCCGGAGAATAAAGACGTCATCAATGAGATTTTCCGTGCGGCACACTCTTTAAAGGGTATGGCCGGAACCATGGGATTTAAGAAGATGCAGCGACTCACCCATGATATGGAAAATGTATTTCAGGAGATCCGCAATGACAATATCAAGGTCAACAGCAATCTGATCGATATCCTGTTTAACTGTCTGGATGCGATCGAGGAATATCTTGAGACAGTCAAGGCTACTTCGGATGAGGGCGACAATGGCAATGAGACCCTGATCCAGCAGTTAAATGATTATCTGAACGGTGGTGCGGCGGCTGCACCGGCAGAGGCACCAGCAGAGACCAAGGCTGCTCCTGCAAAGGAAGAGGCTGCGGCAGAAGGACTTTCTCATATGGAAGTGGATGATGCGACCTATAGCAAGATCAAGGAAGCACAGGAATCCGGACTTCATATTTATGAGTTTACCGTACATATCCAGAAGGACTGCCTCTTAAAGGCTGCAAGAGCCTTCTTAGTATTTAAGGCAGTAGAGGACTTCGGTGAGATCCTTGCTTACAATCCGAGTTCACAGGATATCGAGGATGAAAAGTTTGATTTGGATTTCAGTCTGGTAGTTGCATCCGGTCAGGAATTACAGCCGATCGTAGATGCGATCAAGACAGTTTCCGAGATCGAGGGTGTGGATGCCAAAGAGTCCAGCCACGAAGAATTTATGCAGGAAGATGAGCCGGAGGCAGCACCGGAGACCAAGCAGGAAGAGACCAAGACAGAGGACAAGCCTGCTGAGGCACCAAAGGCTGCAAAGGCAGCAAAGACATCTGCAAAATCCGGCAAAGCAAACAATAACAAGCCGGTCACAGCAAGAACCGTACGTGTGGATATTGAAAAGTTAGACGCTCTGATGAATCAGGTCAGCGAACTTATCATCGCAAAGAACAGTCTGGTTTCCCTGAGTGATTCCGAGCAGAATGGTGAAGGAAACAACCAGTCCTTCCATGATCAGATCGAGTATCTGGAACGTATCACGACCAACCTGCACGAATCTGTTATGAAAGTGCGAATGGTTCCAATCGAGAGCGTTGTCAACAAGTTCCCGCGTATGATCCGTGATCTGAGCCGCAAACTCAACAAGCCAATGGAACTTTATATGTCTGGTGAAGAGACTGAGTTGGATCGTACCGTTGTCGATCAGATCGGCGATCCTTTACAGCATTTGCTCCGCAATTCTGCAGATCATGGTATTGAGTCACCGGAAGAAAGAAAGAAGACAGGCAAGCCGGAGACAGGAAGCATCATCTTAAATGCATTCCAGGAAGGCAACAATGTCATCATCGAAGTAAAGGATGATGGTGCCGGTATTGATACAGAGCGTGTAAAGGAAAAGGCAATCGAAAGAGGTCTTGTGACACCGGAACAGGCAGAAAATCTGACCCAGAAAGAGATCATCGATTTCCTCTTTATGCCAAGTTTTTCAATGGCAAAGAAGATCACAGATATCTCAGGCAGAGGTGTTGGTCTGGATGTCGTCAAATCCAATATCGAGGCTCTGGGCGGTGATGTTACTGTCAAGAGTGTCAAGGGAACCGGTACAACCTTTATTGTCCGCCTGCCACTGACACTTGCCATCATTCAGGCTCTCATGGTTGAAGTCAGAGATGAGAAATATGCGATCGCTTTGGGATCTATCCAGAATATCGAGAATATTCCGGTCAGCGACATCAAGTATGTGCAGGCAGAGGAAGTGATCCATTTGAGAGGTATGGTCATTCCGCTTATCCGTTTGGATCAGATGCTCGATTCTGCACCATCCGAGGAAGAACCTGACAACCTGACCGTTGTAATTGTCCGCAAGGGCGACAATTACGCAGGTCTTGTTGTAGATGACCTCATCGGACAGCAGGAGATCGTTATCAAGTCACTTGGCAAATGTATTGACAACAATAAGATCATCAATGGTGCTACCATTCTCGGTGATGGCGAAGTCGCACTGATCATTGATGTAAACGCAATCTTTTAATAGGGGGTAGAAGGACATGAAAGACGAAAACGGATTAGATGTTGTAGAAAAAGAAACCGTACAATATATTGTTGTATCCATCGGAAATGAGCAGTATGGTCTGGATATTTCCTATGTAGATAATATCGTGCGCATGTGCAAGATCACACGTGTGCCAAAGGCTCCGGCACATTATATCGGTGTTATCAACCTGCGTGGTGAGATCGTACCGCTTATGAGCCTGCGCCGCAAGATGAATCTGGAGGATGATGTCTTTACAGACATTACCCGTATCATCATCTTAAAGACCGAGGAGCAGGGATTGGTCGGTATCGTTGTAGACGAGGTCAAGGAAGTCATTGCCCTTGCAGAAGATGAGATCGACCGCAACACACAGAATTCGCAGTCAGACAAGACACAGTACATCAACGGCATTGGAAAGAATGGGGAAGAACTGATCTCTATTCTTGAGATTTCATCTATCTTAGATGAAGTAGATGCGTCATAGAGCGGGAGGAATACATGATTAGTTTACAGGAAGTAAATGAAAAATACCGTGATGTCTTAGCGGAGATCGGTAATATCGGTGCAGGTAATGCAACGACCGCTGTTGCGGATATGCTTGGACTTCGTATTGATATGAGTGTTCCACAGGTACAGTTTTTGCCGGTGGAAGAGATTGGAACATCGATCGGAGCAGAGGATGAGGTCATTGTCGGTATCATGCTTGGTGTTGGCAGTGATATTGATGGTAGTATGATGTTTTTGATGGACATGGAGTCTGCACATCATATTGTCAATCGTCTGATGATGCGTCCGGATGATTACATGGAAGATTTTGATGAGATGGATCTGTCCGCAGTCAAAGAAGTCGGCAATATCATAGCAGGATCTTATCTTTCGGCTTTGTCCGGTCTGACCGGGCTTACGATTACACCGACGGTGCCTTTCGTAGCCGTAGATATGGCAGCAGCCATTTTGAGTGTTCCAGCCATCCAGTTTGGTATGTTTGGTGACAACGCCCTTATGATCAAGACGGAGTTCAGCGATGAACTGCAGATCAACGGCTATTTCATTTTGATGCCGGAAGAAGAATCTTACGAGAAGATCTTATCTTCACTTGGATTGCCATTATAGGGGGAGTCTATGGGACAAGTTATAAAAGTCGGCATGGCAGATCTGAATATCTGTAAGTCGCCGGATGTGCTTACCACCATTGGGCTTGGGTCATGCATTGGGATTGCCCTATATGACCCGACGACAAAGATCAGTGGTCTGGCACATATCATGTTACCGGATAGTACGCAGATCAGAAACAATTCCAATATTGCCAAATTTGCCGATACGGGAATACAAAAGTTATACGATGATATGATAAAGGCGGGAGCAAACCGCAGTAAGTTAGTAGCCAAGATCGCCGGTGGTGCCAAGATGTTTGAACTCAGCAATGCCAGTTCGCCGGGGACCAATATCGGAGAGAAAAATGCCATTGCGTCCAGAGCCAAGTTAAAGGCACTGGGGATTCCACTGATCGCGGAAGACACCGGATTGAATTTTGGACGGACAGTAGAATTATACAGTGAGACAGGGCAGTTCTTGATCAAGTCTGTCGGCAGACAGGAAAAATACATCTGATGGAGGACCTATGAAAACAAAACAGATTCCAATCATCATAACTCTATTAGCGGCTGGAATCACATGTTTGGTCTCTGCCATCCAGGATGTACCCTTTTCCATTTACACCAAAAGACTCTTCCTTGCTGTGATATGTTTTGCCTTGATCGGTACAGGGATCAAGTTTCTTCTGGATCGTTCCTTCCGTGTCATGGAAGAGGATGCAGAAGATAGCGAGTCCGAGGAGACGGCAGAAGATGCTACAGCGGAAACAGATGATAAGACAGACCAGGAAGAGGAATAAACGTCGGGGGCACACATATAGATGAAGACGGTTGACAGAGAGAAGTTGTGGGAATCTTTTCAAAAAAAGCCCACACCGGAGATAAGAGAGCAGATTATAATCGAATATGCGCCGCTTGTAAAAGTCGTTGCCGGACGTCTTAGTATGTATCTTGGCAATAATGTTGAATTTGACGATCTGGTCAGTTATGGTGTTTTTGGACTGATTGACGCGATCGACAAGTTTGATCTTGGCAAGGATGTTAAGTTTGAGACTTATGCCAGCCTGCGTATCCGGGGATCTATCTTGGATCAGATCCGAAAGATGGATTGGATTCCCAGAACGGTACGACAAAAGCAAAAAAAGATCGATGAAGCGATCAAGGCTGTGGAGATGCGTACCGGAAAGACAGCCACAGATGAGGAGATCGCAGCAGAACTTGGGCTATCGGAAGATGAACTTGTGGATTGGCAGTCACAGTTAAAAGTGATCAATGTGGTGTCCTTGAATGAGTTTGTTGAACAGGGCACAGAACCGGCGATGGATACGCACCGCAATTCGCATTTTATCCAGCCGGAGGAGATGATCTCCAAGCAGGAATTAAAGCAGATGCTTGCCGAAGCATTGGAGACCTTGACCGAAAAAGAACGTAAAGTTGTTTTGATGTATTATTATGAGGATCTTACCTTAAAGGAAATCAGCATGGTACTTGAGGTATCGGAGTCCAGAGTGTCCCAATTACATACCAAAGCGATCGCAAAGTTGCGCAAGCGCATGGGCAATTATCTGGGGATTCTGACAAATATTGAATAGGGGGCTTTTATGGAGCAACGGAATGGGTATTTTAGAATTACTTGGAAAGAGCAATTAGCCGTATGCCATCTCTTTGTGCCAAAAGCAGAAGGTGTGCCAGTTTCTTATAAGGAACTGGCTTCTTTTTTGGACGATCATGGGATCAGTGGCTACAAGGAGCGTGAGTTGGCAGAGGCGATCGCTATGGGAAATGATTGCGTGGTGGCTGCCGGTAGTGGAGACGGACTGGAGTTTGCAGAATCTATGCAGACGCATTGTTCCTTGGATAAGATGAAGATCACGGCGACCTTTTATCCACCGACACAAACTGGTGCTTCTTTGAATGAAGCGGATATCCTTGCCTATCTTAAGGGGATGGGCGTACGCTTTGGCATCTGTCAGGAAAATATAGCAGCCTTTCTGGCGAATCCCGTCTACTGCACACCGGTTGTGGTTGCAGAGGGCAAACAGCCGAGGCACGGACATGATGCAAAGATAGAATACTTTTTTAACACCAATCCGTCTTTGAAGCCAAAGCATAATGAGGATGGCTCGGTCGATTATCACGCCTTAAATACGATCTGTGCGGTCGAAAAGGGAGATAAACTGGCGACGCTTCATCCGGTAGATGAGGGCGAGACCGGCATGGATGTCTTTGGTAAGGCACTACCTCCAAGATTGGTCAAAAATAAAGTCTTGGAATATGGAAGAAATATTTCCATATCCGAAGACGGTCTGCATCTCTTTTCGGATGTGACCGGTCATGTATCTTTGACAGGTGGCAAAGTCTTTGTATCGGATGTCTATGAAGTGCCGGCGGATGTGGACACCTCTACAGGAGACATTGATTATGCCGGAAGTGTGCATATCCATGGAAGTGTGCGCGGTGGTTTTGTTGTGACCTCGCGTGGTGATATCGTGGTCGATGGCAGTGTGGAAGATGCTATGTTACAGGCAGGAGGCGACATTATCGTACAGTGCGGCATCCAGGGCATGCAGCGTGGGCTCTTAGAGGCAAAGGGCAATGTCATTACCAAATACATTGAGAATGCAAAGGTCTTTGCCGGTGGATATGTGGAGACCGGTTCCATTATCTATAGTGAAGTCTCTGCCGGTGAAGATATCATTGTGGCAGAGAAAAAGGGATTTATCAATGGTGGCGTGATCCGCGCCGGGGGCAAAGTCGAGGCAAACAGCATCGGTTCTTCCATGGGCGCCCATACCGTGATCGAGGTCGGTATGCCGCCGGAAAAAAAGGAGCGTTTCAACCAGTTACAAAAGGCTATCGCAGAAGATAAAAAGACCTTGGAGAAATATCGCCCGGTCATGGAAAAATACGCTGCCTATGTCAAGACAGGACAGCCGTTGGAGGCAAAACATAAAACTTATTTTACGCAGATCCTTGCGACCGTCAATGAAGCCAAGCGGCAACTGGAAGAAAATCAGACAGAATACGAAGCCTTGCAGCGCGAGATGATGACAGGCACGCATGCAAAAGTGGTGGTCAAAAAGGATATCTATCCGGGAACCCAGGTCAGTATTTCGGATGCCGCCTGCGTAGTACAGGAAAAGCGTTCTTTTTGTTGTCTGGAAAGAAAGAACGGAGAGATCGTCATCAAC
>CAVGHS010000069.1:0-11602 GCA_963629085.1 bacterium | reverse complement strand
GTATGGACCGGTCTTTGGCATTTGCGGCGGCTATCAGATGCTGGGACAAAGGATCGCAGATCCGGACGGGCTTGAGAATGCCATACAAGCAGATGGAGCGGAAGAAATGCGGGGCTTGGAACTGCTGCCGATGGAGACAATCTTAAAACCGGAAAAAGTCCGCACGCAGACCGGTGGCAGTATGGAGATCACGGAAGGCGCGCTGGCAGGATTTTCTTCCCACCGGATCCAGGGCTATGAGATCCATATGGGAGAGACCAAGGCGGTCGATGCCATCAAGCCTTTATGCCATCTGGATCACAAGAACGACGTGGTCTGTCAGGAAGCAGACGGCGGGCAAAAGGACAATGTCTATGGCACATATGTGCATGGGATTTTTGATGATAAGGATGTGGCATATGATCTGTGCAGGCTTTTGGCAGAAAGGAAGGGATTGACCCTGCAAGCAGGAGCGGACACGGATTATCAGTCATTTAAGGAGAGCCAGTATGATCTGCTGGCAGAGGGCATACGAAAAAGCATGGATATGGATGCCATCTATGCTATGTTACAGGATGCCGCTATTTAGAGAGAAAAGATGCAGAAAGAAAAGATAAGAATTGAGGAAATCTTAGAAAAAAAATATAGTGTGATGCCATGGGATCATGCAATCTATCAGAAGATCATGGAACACTGGGATGGCATTGCAAAGCCTCTGGATGGTATGGGAAAATTTGAGCCCATGCTGGCAAGGATCGGTGCCATACAAAAGACAGAGCATCCGAGGCTGGACGCAGGACGCTTACTTGTTTTTTGTGCGGATAACGGCATTGTTGCGGAGGGGATCAGTCAGTCCCCGCAGGAAGTGACGGCAATCTGTGCAAAGAACATTGCCGCAGGGCAGACGGCGGTCGGTCGTATGGCAAGCCTTGCAGGCTGTCAGATCCGGGTCTATGATGTGGGGATCAACACAAGGGAAAGGCTTTGCCATGTCATTGATCGAAAAGTAGCCCCCGGTACAAGAAACTTTTATAAAGAACCGGCAATGGATGAGACACAGATGCGGCAGGCTCTGCAATGCGGACTGGATGCGGTCTATGCCTGTAAGTGCGACCATCTTGATTATGTCTGCATCGGGGAAATGGGCATTGGCAACACGACGACTTCCAGTGCGGTCGCGGCATCCCTCTTGCAGATGAAAGCAGAAGATGTCACCGGGCGGGGAGCAGGGCTGGATGATGTCAGGTTACAAAAAAAGATCCGGGTCATTCAGGAGACCATCGAAAGATGCGATCTCTATCAGGCATCTGCTACAGAAGTCTTAACCAAAGTGGGGGGCTTTGACATTGCAGCCATGGCGGGCGCCTGTATGGGGGCGGCAATCTATGGGATTCCCCTGATCTTAGACGGGCTGATCAGCATGGTAGCTGCTCTGGTAGCAGAAAGGTTATTGCCCGAGACCAAAGAATTTTTGATCGCCTCCCATGCCAGCCGGGAACCGGCAACGGTGGCGCTTATGAAAGAACTTGCCCTGACACCGGTCATTTATGCGGATATGGCACTGGGCGAGGGTACCGGAGCCATGATGCTGCTGCCTATGCTTGCCATGGCAAAGGCGGTCTATGATGAGACCAATTCTTTTACGGATGCCGGGGTAGAGACCTATCACAGATATGGAGATGAACTATGATCGTACTGGTCATTGGCGGAAGCGGAAGCGGGAAGTCAGCGTATGCAGAAGAGCGCCTGCTTGCGATGGAGGCAGAAAAGAAACATTATATTGCGACCATGCGTGTTTTTGATGAAGAGGGAAAAAAGCGCGTTGAAAAGCACCGGACCATGCGCAAAAAAAAGGGCTTTCTTACCATAGAAAAGCCGACTGACTTAGGAGAGATTGTTCTGGATACAGGGGATGCCTGGATGCTGGAATGTGTCTCCAATCTTTTGGCAAATGAGATGTTTACGGAAGATGGCATACGAGATGAAAAAGAGACGGTAGACAAGGTCTTAGGGGATATTGACAGTTTGATAGAGCAGACAGCGGATGGTCTGATCGTCAGCAATAATATCTTTGAGGATGGCGGAGATTATGAGGAGTCTATGGTGGCATACATCAGGGCACTGGGCTGTATCAATCAGGCATTGGCAGCCCTGGCAGATGAGGTCATAGAAGTGGTGGTCGGGATCCCGGTCACATTAAAGAGCAAACAGGAGGAAAGCGAGGACAGGCAGATATGAGAAAAATAGCAAAAGCCATAGGGGTAGCCTTTTCCATGTATTCCAAGATACCCATGCCGCATTTTGTATGGGCATCGGAAGATATGCGCTATCACCTGCTCTTTTTCCCATGGATCGGAGCCGTGATCGGAGGTTTGGAGATCGGGTGGTATCATCTGGCAGGCGCTCTTGGTGTGGGAAAGATCCTCTTTGTCATGCTGGCTGTTTTTTTGCCACTCTTTGTGACCGGAGGCTTTCATATGGATGGCTTTATGGATACCAAGGATGCCTTGAGTTCCTATCAGGGAAAAGAGAAAAAATTGGAGATTTT
Source organism: bacterium (assembly GCA_963629085.1). GTDB lineage: Bacteria > Bacillota > Clostridia > Lachnospirales > Lachnospiraceae > Pararoseburia. The sequence goes on along the minus strand of CAVGHS010000069.1, from coordinate 9,075 downwards.
AAAAGATCCCCATATCGGTGCCTTTGCCGTGCTGCATCTGGTCTCTTATCTCTTGCTTGCCATAGGATTTGTTTCTGCCATCGAGGACACAAAGGCGGTGGTTGCTGTCAGTTCCGCTTTTTTTCTCAGCCGCTGTCTCAGTGGGCTTTCGGTCATCCATTTTCCGGGAGCAAAAAAAGAGGGCAGTCTTTATACCGAGGCAGATACTTCGGGCGCCAAGGTCGTATCCATCGGGCTGATGCTACAGATGATCCTTGTCGTGATCGCAGTTGTGTCCTATAGCGGTATGTATGGCATTTTTGTTACGGCAGCCTGTCTTTTGATGTTTTTATATTATTATTTTATGAGCCGCCACCAGTTTGGCGGGATCACGGGAGATCTGGCAGGCTATTTTGTCTGTATGGCAGAACTGTGGTCTGTGATTGTGGTCAGCATGTATCTTGTGTTAAAGTAAGAGGAGAGTGCAATGGAAAAGAGACTGGAACTTGTCATTGGTGGTAGGGCACAGGGAAAAAGTGCATACGTCCGTAAAAAGTATCCGCATGCCGTCTATTTGGATGAAAAGGATCTGGCGGCGGATGGCAGCCTGCTCATAGATGCGGCTAGAGCGCAGGAGATCGTCCTATGGAATCATTTTCATCTGTGTGTCAGGACTTGGCAGGAAGCGGGCATGACCATGAATGGGATGCAGGAGCGGATAGCGGCTATCTGTAAGGCATGCAGGCATCTTGTCATCATCAGTGATGAGGTGGGAAATGGTATCGTACCATTGCAAAAAGAGGACCGCATCTATCGGGATCTGGTCGGAAATCTTTTGATCAGCATTGCAAGTAAAGCAGAAAGGGTGGATAGAATCATATGTCAGATACCACAACAAATCAAGTAGAGATCGTATTGATCCGTCATGGAAAAACAGAGGGGAATAAGGAAAAACGCTATATTGGCAGGACAGACCAGCCATTGTCGGAGGAAGGAATCGCCGGCATCAAAGAAGGTCTGGAACAGTACCCGGCGGTAGAGAAAGTCTATGCCAGCCCGATGCAGCGTACCAGACAGACCGCAGGCTTGATCTATCCCGAGCAGACACCGGAGATCATAGAAAATCTGCGCGAGATGGATCTGGGGGTCTTTGAAGGTAAGAACCATGCCGAATTAAAGCACAGACCATCCTATATCTTATGGGTGGCAACCAGAGGAAAGACGGGAATCCCGGAGGGCGAGTCCATGAAAGCCTTTGGAAAGCGCACTATGGATGGCTTAAAAGAGGTGCTTGGCGATATGCAGGCAGAGGGGATCAAAAAAGCGGCAGTCGTTGCCCATGGAGGAACGATCATGTCTATCGTTTCCCAACTGGCAGATGGCGATTATTATAAGTATATGGTAAACAATGGCGGCGGTTTTCTTTTGACTTTAGATGGGGCTGGAAAACTGCTGGATCTTGCGCCACTCTTAAAAGAAGATAACAACATGCAGGAAGAATTAGAGGAGTTTGCAGAGTGATCTATCATATGATCGCCTTTGCGGGCGGTTTTCTTCTGGATCTGATTTTGGGAGATCCTTACAACTTTCCCCATCCGGTCCGCCTGATCGGCCGGTTGATCTCTACGATCGAAAAACGCTATCTGGGAGAAGGGGATGCAAAGAACTTATCCGGAGAACAAAAAAGAAGTTATGGGCGCAGACTGGTTATCATCGTCTGTACGACAACCTTTTTGATCACGGCGTTTATCCTGTTTTTGGCATATGCGATACATCCTATAGCGGGATGTCTGGTGGAATTGATTCTGACCTATCAGACCCTGGCACTCAAATGTCTTTGCAGGGAGAGCAAAAAAGTATATGCGTGTCTGACCCAAAAGACATTAGAGGATGCCAGGTATGCGGTATCCATGATCGTTGGCAGGGATACGCAGAATTTAAGCCCGATTGGTGTCGCCAAGGCTGCCATTGAGACGGTCGCGGAGAATACCTCGGATGGAGAGATCGCACCTATGCTATATCTGGCTTTGGGCGGACCTATCCTGGGACTTACCTACAAGGCGATCAATACCATGGATTCCATGGTGGGCTATAAGAATGACCGCTATCTGGATTTTGGCAGATGCGCGGCAAAACTGGATGATCTGGTCAATTTTCTCCCGGCAAGGATCAGTGCCTTGTGCCTTTGGGTAGCATCGGCTTTCTTAGGCAGGGACTATGATGCAAAAAGGGCATGGCAGATCTATTGCAGAGACCGTTACCGGCACGCCAGCCCCAATTCGGCACAGACAGAAGCCATGGCAGCGGGAGCCCTTGGAATCCGGTTGGCGGGGGATGCTTCTTATTTTGGAAAGATCGTAAAAAAACCATGGCTTGGGGATGCAACACGCGAGATCGTCTATGAGGACATCCTGCGCATGAACCGGCTGGCATATGGGGCGGCTATTCTTTGCCTGCTTTTATGTCTTGGCATTATGGGGCTTATTCTTGCACTTTGAGAAATACTTACAGGCGGATAGGAAGGATGACTATGCACGGAGGAGATTGTTACCGCAATGAAGTGAATATGGATTTTTCGATCAATGTCAATCCGCTTGGCATACCGGAGGAGGTGGCGGATGCCATGCAGCAGGCACTTGCAAAAGCCCGGATCTACCCGGATCCATGGTGTGGGGAACTGCGTCAGGCAATTGGCAGAGTTTATGAAAAGGATCCGGCGTGCATTGTCTGTGGCAATGGGGCATCTGACCTTTTACTTGGCTTTGTCCGTGCTTTTATGCCGAAAAAGGCAGTTCTGGTCGCACCGGGATTTTCGGGCTATGCCTATGTCCTAAAAAGCATTGGATGTGAGATGGTATCCTTTTATAGCAAAGAGGAAGAAGATTTTGCCCTGACGGAAGATTTTTTGGAGTTTATCCGGGAAGAAAGACCGGATCTGGTGATTCTGACCAACCCCGGCAATCCCAGTGGGCATCTGCTGTCACAGGACTTTTTGAAAAAAGTGGCGGGGCTTTGTCAGCGTATGGAGATAAGGCTTTTGATCGATGAGTGTTTTATCGAACTGACCCGGGAGGGGGAGAATCATTCTTTCTTAAAGGCATCTTCCGAGGCAAAAAATATCTTTATCCTGCAGGCACTTACCAAGAGTATGGCGATCCCGGGCATCCGTCTCGGCTATCTGTTCTGTCCGGGAAACAAGGATGCCAGAAAGGTGCAGCAACAATTGAGCGAATGGAATGTTTCTGTCATCGCGCAGATGGCGGGCATTGCAGGCATGCAGGTCTTAGCAGATGCGACGTATCTTTGGCAGACAAGACAGGTCTTGGACCAGGAGCGGAAGTATCTGACGCAGGGCTTACAGGATCTCGGCGAAAAAGTATATCCGGGGACAGCCAATTTCCTTTTGTTTTATGATGCGGAAATAGACTGGTATGCGTCCTTATTAAAAGAAAAGATCCTGATCCGGGATTGCAGTGATTATGTCGGGCTTTCCAAGGGATATTATCGCATCGCGATCCGCAGGCGGGAAGAAAACCAGGTCCTGGTAGAGACCATGCAGGCAGTCAAGGAGGGGAAGAAAGCCAGATGGAAATAGAAATCGTAAAGCCGCAGGAGATCGAGAAGCGGAGTTTTGAGATCATTGAGGAAGAGTTGAAAGCGCAGGGAATCGTTTTACCGGAGCAAGAAGCCCCGATTACCAAACGCGTCATCCACACCAGCGCAGATTTTTCCTATGCCAAGACCATGACTTATTCGCCGGGGGCAATCGCGCAGGCATTGGAACTCATCAAAGCCGGAGCACATATTGTGACAGATACCAACATGGCAAAGGCTGGCATCAATAAAAAGACACTGGCTCGTTTTGGTGGACAGGTACACTGTTTTATGGCAGACGAAGCCGTGGCGAAAGAGGCAAAGGAACGCGGGGTGACGCGTGCGGTCGTCAGCATGGAGACGGCGGCAAGACTGCCCGGACCGGTCATCTTTGCCATAGGCAATGCACCGACGGCACTGATCGAATTGCATGAGATGGTGGAACAGGGGACTTATGTCCCGGCATTTATCATTGGGGTTCCGGTCGGCTTTGTCAATGTGGAGGCGGCAAAAGAATTGTTCCTTGCAGGGGAGGTGCCCTATATCATCAATCGGGGACGCAAGGGTGGAAGCAACATTGCGGCAGCCATCTGTAACGCTTTGCTCTATCTGGCAAGCAACAATATCAGAGATTAGAGGTTAGGCCTTTGGAAGAAAAACTGCGAAACGGATTTACAACAGGCTCCTGTGCAGCAGCCGCGGCGAAAGCAGCGTGCTATATGCTTTTGACCGGGAGAAAAAAGGAAAAGATCGATATCATTACGCCAAAGGGTATTACTTTTCATGCCAATATCGTAGATATTTTGCGCGGCGAGCAGGCGGTACAGTGCGCGGTCATAAAAGATGGCGGGGATGATCCCGACATTACGACCGGCGCACATGTGGTGGCAAAGGTTTCTTTTTTGAAGGAACAAAATGCAGGCAAAGAGGGCAGAATCCTGATCGACGGCGGGATCGGAGTCGGCCGTGTGACAAAACCGGGACTGGATCAGCCGGTTGGAAATGCGGCGATCAATCATGTGCCAAGGGAGATGATCGAAAGGGAAGTGCGAGAGGTCTGTCATGTTCTGGATTACCATGGAAATCTTGCGGTGGAAATCTCCGTGCCGGAGGGACTGCAACTTGCAGAATCTACCTTTAATCCCCGACTGGGGATCCTTGGGGGCATATCCATCTTGGGAACCAGCGGTGTTGTAGAGCCCATGAGTGCGCAGGCACTCAAAGATACCATTGCGGTCGAACTGCGGCAGAAAAAGGCCTTGGGGCAAAAAGCCGTGGCAGTTTCGCCGGGGAATTACGGTCTGGATTTTATGAAAAAGACCTATGACTATGATCTGGATCGCAGTGTCAAATGTTCGAATTTTATCGGAGATACCATAGATATGGCAAAGCAGATGGGATTTGAGGCTTTGCTGTTGACCGGACATATCGGTAAACTCATCAAACTGTCCGGTGGCATGATGAACACCCATTCCAAAGAGGGCGACTGCCGTATGGAACTCTTGGCGGCGGCTGCCATTTATGCGGGCTGTCAGACTAAGACGGCAAAAGAACTTCTGGATGCTGTCACCACAGAGGAAGGCGTTAAGATCCTGTCGGAGGCAGGCATCTTGGAGGCAACCATGGAGCGCGCCATGGAACGGATCTTATTTTACCTAAGAAAACGCGCCGGAGATGGAATGCGGATCGAATGTATGATGTATGCGACGGACTATGGGCTTTTGGCAGAAAGTCCCGGAGCGCAAAGTCTTTTGCAGGAATTGAAAGGATAGAAGCATGGTTTATTTTGTGGGAGCAGGATGCGGCGCACCGGATCTGATCACGGTACGCGGGAAAAATTTATTGGAGCAGGCAGATGTGATCATTTATGCCGGATCGTTGGTAAATCCGGAACTCTTAGCTTATGCCAGGGAAGGTGCCCAAATACATAACAGTGCCTATATGACCTTAGAGGAAGTGCTTGCCGTGATCCAAGAGGCTGAAAAAGAGGGGCGCGACACAGTGCGTCTGCACACCGGAGAACCCAGCATTTATGGGGCAGTGCGGGAGCAGATGGATCGTCTGGATGATCTGGGGATCTCCTATGAATCCTGCCCGGGTGTCAGTGCCTGTTTTGGAGCGGCGGCAGGTCTGAATCTGGAATTTACCCTGCCGGAGGTGTCACAGACCCTCATCATCACAAGGCAGGAAGGAAAGACCAGTGTACCGGATAAGGAAAAGATCCAGAGCCTTGCGGCACATCAGGCGAGCATGGCAATTTATCTGAGTGCCGGTATGTTAGATAGCCTGCGGGAAAATCTGATCGCCGGTGGATATTCCGCGGATACGCCTGTGGCACTGATCTATAAGGCGACCTGGCCGGAGGAAAGGTCTTTTGTCTGTACGGTGGATACCCTGCCACAGGTCGCAAAAGAAAACCATATCACAAAGACCGCAATGGTATTGGTGGGGCAGGTCATTGCACACAGCAATTATGCCAGATCCCGTCTCTATGCGCCGGATTTTGAAACCGAATATCGGAGGAAGAAGCAGTGATTATAGGTGTAATGACGTTTTCCGGGCAGGGACAAAAGACGGCAGAAGATCTTTTTGAAAAATGCAAGGAGATCAGACCATTGTATTATGATGGAAAGATGCCACGGGAGGCATGGATTAGGGACAAGTTTTCTTATCACATACCGCTTCTTTTTGTGGGAGCCACAGGGATTGCCGTGCGTCTGATCGCACCTTTTGTCAAGGATAAATTGCAGGACAGTGCTGTGATCGTCATGGATCAGCGAGGCAGACATATTATCTCCCTTTTGTCCGGGCATATGGGCGGTGCCAATGAGATCGCAAGGGATTTTGCAGACCGGATGGGGACAGAGGTCATTTTGACGACTGCGACCGATGTGGAAGATCTTTTTGCCGTAGATGTCTTTGCAAGGCGAAACGGTTTTGGGATTTCTGACCGTAGAGGGATACGCCAGATCTCCGGCAGACTTTTAGATGGTGAGACCATTCGGCTGGCCATAGATCCGGAAATCCTTTATGACAAGGAGGATCTGCCGGAAGGCATACAGATCATTGATGCGGGGGAGAGCAATATGGATCTATGGATCGGCTGTAGTCCTTTGGAGCAGAAAACAGATCTGGAATTGATCCATAAGCCCTATGTCCTGGGGATGGGCTGTAAGAAAGGAAAGTCTTTTGCAGCCTTGCAGACATTTGCCTTGGAAGAATTGCAAAAAGCGGGGATTGCCATGGATCAGGTGGCAGCCCTTGCAAGTATTGATCTAAAGCAGGGAGAAATAGGATTGGAGACTCTGGCATGCTTTTATCATCTGCCCTTTTTTACCTATGGAGCAGAGGACTTGAAAGCGGTGGAAGGTCAGTTTTCCGAGTCCGCTTTTGTCTCGCAGGTGACAGGGGTATCCAATGTCTGTGAACGGGCGGCTCTGGCATGCGCAGGGCAAGGCGGCAGGCTTTTGGTCAAAAAGCAGGCAAAGGATGGTATGACCTTTGCTTTGGCAAAGCGGATTCCGCGGATCCAAAGTTGGCAGACGAGAGCATAAAAGTAAGAAGAAAGGCAAGACATGAGCGAGAAGAAAAAAGTGATCTATATCGTAGGTATGGGACCGGGCAGTATGACTGGCATGAGTGGTGATGCTGTGGAAGCACTGCACAAGAGCGACATCATTATCGGTTATACGGTCTATGTGGATCTGGTGCGCCGGCATTTTTCGGATAAGAGATTTGAGACCACACCCATGCGTCAGGAGATTGAACGCTGTCAGATGTGTTTCGACTATGCCATGGAAGGAAAGCAGGTAGCCATGATCTGTAGCGGGGATGCCGGTGTCTATGGGATGGCGGCACCTATGTACGAAATGGCGGAAGCCTATCCTGAGGTCGAACTGGTGGTCATTCCGGGCGTGACAGCGGCAAATAGCGGCGCGGCGGTACTGGGAGCACCCTTAAATCACGATTACTGCGTGATCAGCCTGAGTGATCTCTTAACACCTTGGGAAAAGATCGAGGCAAGGCTGGTGGCGGCAATCCAGGGGGATTTTGCCATTGCCATTTACAACCCGTCCAGCCACAAGCGAAAAGATTATCTGAAACGTGCTTGTGATATTATGCTGGCGGCAGGCGCTGATCCCACGCGTGCCTGTGGTTATGTAGAAAATATTGGCCGTGAGGGATGTAGCAGTCATGTATGCAGTTTAGCCGAATTGCGGGAGTGTCAGGTCAATATGTTTACTACAGTCTTTGTGGGAAATGAAAAAACCAGGATAGAGGGAAAACATCTGGTGACACCGAGAGGATATAGACTATGAAGAATGTCTTGATTTTTTCCGGAACAACGGAAGGACGCCGGTTGGCAGAAACTTTAGTAAAGAATGGGATTTTTTGCCATGTCTGTGTGGCGACCGAATATGGCGTCCAGGTTATGGAAGCGTCGGATCTTATGCAGGTGCATATGGGGCGTCTGGATGTCGATGACATGAAGGATTTGTATGTAGTCACCAGACCGGAGGTGGTGATCGATGCGACACATCCCTTTGCAAAGATCGTTTCAGAAAATATAAGAGAAAGCCTGCGGGACAGGAAAATCCCTTATGTGCGCTTGGAACGGCGTCCAGATGCGGAGGAAGACTTTGGAAAGGAAGAAGTCTTTGCAGACAGTCAGGCGGTCTGTCAGGCCTTGCTTGCTACGGAGGGGAACATTTTGCTTACGACAGGCAGCAAGGAACTGCATATTTTTTGCCAGGAGGAGCGATTGCGGAAGCGTCTGATCGTGCGTGTCCTGCCGGGAATGGAGAGTCTGTCGCTCTGCTATGAGAATGGCTTGGAGGGCAGGCAGATCATCGCCATGCAGGGACCGTTTTCTCAGGAAATCAATACAGCCATTTACAGGCAGTACGACATCCGGCATATGGTGACAAAGGAGAGTGGCTCCGTTGGCGGCATGGAGGAAAAACTTTCGGCTGCCAGAAAAATGGGAATCCGCTCATATGTGATCGCACGTCCGAAAGCAGATGTGGGGAGTTGGCAGACCTATGATGAGAAAGACATCTTAGGAGTCTTGGAAGGCTTGCTGGGCTGTGTCATCCGGGCAGAGGATGGTCAGACAGAGAAAAAAGAAGCTGAGGCTTTGGCGGAAGCAGATAAGGTATCCGGGCAATTGCAGGTGTCTCTTGTCGGTATCGGAATGGGATCAGAAGAGTATCTCACCTATCACGGAAAAGACACGATTTTAAATGCAGATTATATTTTTGGGGCAAGCCGTATGATCGAGCCTTTTTCGGCAGGTGTGGAAAAATATCCTTATTATCTGGCAGCGGACATTGTACCGAAAATAAAGGAACTACTTGCAGAAGGGAAAACGGGCAATATTGCGATCTTATTTTCCGGTGATACCGGATTTTACAGCGGCTGTAAGAAACTTTATGAGGCTTTGCAGGGGATAGATGGACTTTCGGTGGAGGTCATTCCGGGGATTTCCTCCTTGGTCTATCT
>CAVGHS010000068.1:0-11731 GCA_963629085.1 bacterium | reverse complement strand
TCTACATCCATCCCCTCTCCTCAACCCTCCGAAAATATCCATCCTGTCCACTCGCTGACCACATTTTCATCCCGTCCACTCAACCCCAAAATTCCCCTAGTTGATATATTCCCACACAGCAAAAATCCGAGCATCCGAGCGATCCTTAAAGAACCGTCCGAACACTCGGAAATACCTTGATTTCAAGCCTTTTCTCGCTATTTAATTCTGTACCTTAGACATCAAAACTACCGTTTCCACATGCGGCGTGCCGGCAAACATGTCGCAACAGCAGATCCGCTTGACCTCATAGCCGCTCGTCTGCAAGACCTCCAGATCTCTTGCCAGGCTGGTCGGCTTGCAGGAGATATAGATCATGGACGGTACACCATAAGCGATGATCTTGTCGAGTGCCTTTGGATGAATACCGTCCCGCGGTGGATCCAGCACAATGTAATCCGGCTTCTCTGCAATATCATCAATGGCCTTTAATACATCACCTGCAATAAAATCACAGTTGTTCAGCCCATTTTCTGCCGCATTCTTCTTGGCAGCCTCTACCGCTTCTTCCACGATCTCCACACCGATCACATGCCCGGCAACCGGTGCCAGCACCTGCGCGATCGTTCCTGTGCCGGAATAAAGATCATATACGGTCTTGCCCTCTAAGATATCCGCATCCTCAGCGGTAATAAAATCTCTTGCCGCTTCGTATAATTTTTCCGCTCCCAGAGAATTGGTTTGGAAAAAGGAAAACGGTGTAATGCGAAAACGCAGTCCCAGCAATTCTTCATAAAAATAATCCTGTCCAAAGAGAACCGTTGTCCCCTGATCCTCCACGACATCAGCCGTGCGATCGTTTCTCGTATGTAAGACACCTGTCAGTCTCCCTGCAAAAGAAAGACGCTCCAAACGCCTGCTCCAGCCTTTGAGCATTTCTGCCTCCAAAGCCTGCATCTCCTCTGACATAGCAGGATGCTCTGCATCATAGACCGTCTCCTTCGCCTCTGTCTGCAGCAAAAAATGCGCATCGGAACTTGTCACCAGATCGACAAGGATCTCGCCTGTCTTTGCCGCCTTTCGTACCAATAGATGACGCAGATAGCCTTCATGGCGCATCTTGTGGTAATAATCGGCTCCTGTCTCCTGAAAATAAGCAAGTGTCTCCGTCAAGACCAGACGCATATCCGCATCAATGATCTGACAGTCCTCGACCGTCACTATATCGTAGAAACTGCCGCGCTTGTGCATGCCAAGTGCCAGCGGTCCCTCAAAATAGGCATCGCCAAAAGAAAATTCCATCTTATTGCGATAGGCAAATTGATTTGGACTTGCGATAACGCCCTCGAACAGATCTTCAAATGCCTCCTCACCCATGACCGGTGCTAAAAGTCTCTTGATCTGCCTTGCCTTTAAAGCGATCTGCTCCTCATAAGGAAGTGTCTGATAAGAGCATCCGCCACACTCTCCAAAATGCTTGCAGAATGCCTGATCCATTTCCCGCGGTGATTTCTCCAAGACCTTCAAAAGACGTCCTTCCGCTTTTCCTTTTCTAGTTTTCTTGATTACGCAAAGAATGCGTTGTCCCTCAAGCACATTCTTGACGGTGATCAGATCACCGTCATCTGTCTGCACGATTCCCTTATTTGGGAAATCCACTCGAGTAACAACGCCTTCTACCTGTTGACCTTTTTTCACTCTATTACTCTTCCTCTAAATCCTCTACATCTTCTTCTGCATCATCTTCAAAAAGATCTTCGTCGTCATCCCAATCATCAAAATCATCCATGAATTCATCTTCATAGTCCTTCTTGAAATAACGATAGATCGCATAGGCAACCCCAGCCACTGCGGCGATCACACCAACCACACAGGCAACCTTTTTCCAGTTGATGGTATGCTTTTCTTTTACCACGATCTCTTTATCCTTGAGACCATTGATCATATTCGTCAACTTTGTAATATCGATCAATTCCATTACATCTTCTTTTTTCATCATAAGGCTTCTCCTCCTGCTATGAATGTGTCAACTTTATTTGCTCATAGTATAGCATTTATTCTGCCCAATTACCACAGAAAAACACTTACACTTTTTGTAATTTTGCAAAGGATGCAAACATTTTTTTTCGTCCTGCTCCGTCAAACTCGACCGTCACCTCAAAATCGCGTCCGCCGTCGTTGATCTGTACCACGGTTCCCTCGCCAAATTTGACATGTTTCACACGATCTCCCTCGCCATAATCAAGCGAATTTTTCCGGATCTTTGTGCCAAAATCCTTGGCTGCCTGATAGGTCTGCGCCGCCAGCGGTGTTTTTTTCATATTGCGCATTTTTTGCCGGTTGCTCATCGGACGCTCGCCAAGGAAATCATCCTTTGGCTTTGGCTCCCAGGTATTTCCCTGGATCAGTTCTTCCGGAATTTCCTTTACAAACCGCGAAATCCCATGATACTGTGTCTCTCCGCGCATCATACGCATCCGCGCCCCGGTAATGGTCAGGCGTTCTTTTGCTCTGGTGATGCCCACATAGCAAAGTCGTCTTTCCTCCTCGATCTCCTCGTCGCTATTATCCGCCGTGATGCTCATATAAGATGGGAAAAGCCCGTCCTCCATGCCGGAAAGATAGACATTTGGGAATTCCAGTCCCTTTGCACTGTGCAATGTCATCAGTACCACATAAGATCCATCGTCATCCAGGGAATCAATATCAGCCACCAGCGCCACTTCCTCTAAAAATCCACTCAGAGTCGGCTCGTCCGTCTCCTGCTCATAGGAAACCACCTTGGTGATCAATTCGTCGATATTCTCAATACGCGCCTGCGCCTCATCCGTGCCTTCCACTTTCAGTTCCTCGACATAGCCGGTCTCGGTAATGATCTCCTGTAAAAGTGCTGACAGTCCCTCATTGGCACACACCCTGCGGAAGTGATGGATTAGGTCTACAAAAGGTGCGATCTTTCCTGCGGCTCGTCCCAAAGTCGGGATCTCCTCTGCCCGCTCAAGCGCCTCAAAAAGATTGAGTCCACTCTGATATGCATAATCGCTCGCCTTTCCGATACTGGTCGCCCCAATGCCTCTCTTTGGCACATTGATGATACGCTGGACTGCCAGATCGTCCTGCGCATTGTCAACCACCTTCATATAACTCAAAAGATCCTTGACCTCGCGTCTGGCATAGAAATTGACACCGCCGACAATCTTGTATGGAATGCCCGACATGATGAGTTTTTCTTCCAACATACGGGACTGTCCGTTGGTACGATAGAGGATGGCACAATCTCCATACCGGTATTCATTGCGGCGGACGCGGGCTGCAATATCTCTCGCGATAAAGTCCGCCTCCTCATAAGCGCTGTCAAACTGCTGGAAATAGATCTTTTCTCCATCCCCGGACTCTGTCCAGAGCCGCTTTTCCTTACGCCCCTGATTGTTGGCGATCACACCGTTTGCCGCATTTAAGATATTTGCCGTTGACCGGTAATTCTGCTCCAATTTGATGACAGTCGCATTCGGATAATGTTTTTCAAAATTTAAAATATTGTAAATATTTGCTCCACGGAACTTGTAAATGGACTGGTCATCATCACCGACCACGCAGAGATTTTCTCTGCCGGATGCTAAAAGCCGTACCAGTTCGAATTGCGCTGTATTGGTATCCTGATACTCATCCACCATAATATATTGAAACTTTGCCTGATAAAAATTGCGCACTTCCGTATCAAATTTCAAAAGTTCTACCGTTTTCATGATCAGATCATCAAAATCCATGGCATTGTTTGCCTTGAGTCTCGCCTGATATTCGCGATAGACCTGTGCCTGTCTGGTCTTATTGAAATCGCCGATCGCATTTTGTGCAAATTCCTCCGGTGAGATCAATTCATTTTTGGCAGAAGAAATGACATTCAAAAATGTTTTTTCCTTATACATCTTGGTGTCGATCTCCAGACGCTTGCAGATATCCTTCATCAAAGTCTTGGAATCATCCGTATCATAGATGGTAAAAGAGTTATCATATCCCAGACGATCCGCAAAACGACGCAGGATTCGCACACAGGAGGAATGGAAAGTCGATACCCAGATGCTCTCCGATCCCATACCGATCATGGAATCAATTCGTTCCCGCATTTCGCCCGCTGCCTTGTTGGTAAAAGTGATCGCCATAATATGATAAGGGGCGACACCTTTTTCCTCGATCAGATATGCCACACGATGTGTCAAGACTCTGGTCTTTCCCGAACCTGCCCCAGCCAAAATAAGCACCGGTCCTTCGGTGGTAAAAACGCCCAGTTTCTGCTGTTCATTTAAGGAATCATATGTATTCATGCCATTTCTCCTATCATATTTTTATGCAACACCTGTTGCAAAGTTTCCGTTTTCCCCTGATTTTTCAACATTCTTTAGCATTATACCATAAGTCAGCCCCATATTCACTCCCCACTTTTTTACCATCAATTTTTATAAATCATGATTTCATTTTTTGGTGATTTTTTTGTCGATAAACTTGTTGTCGCAAAAGAGTTTCCATTCTACAATATATGTATAGGGTTTTTATTTAAACATGATCGCCATCCGTAAGTCAGCGATCATCACATTTCATGTAAGGGGGTTAATCATGAAAAAATTTACAAAAGTCAGACGTATTCTGGCACTGTCACTCGTTCTTGCCATGGCATTCGGCGGCACGGTATTTGCTTCTGATTCCAACACGGCTCTGGTCAATGCCACTTATCAGCAGTTGGCATCACGCGGCACTTACACTTATACCAACGCGTCCGAATTATCGCGTTTCGTACAGTTGGGATATGCTTGCAATCAGCCACAGCATCAGGGACCTTTCTCCATCACACAGGGTACACTGACGACCAAGAATTGGTTAGGCAAAAAATCATCCAAGGCTGTCTATGTCATTGCCTTATCCGGCACCGATACGGATGTCCAAAACCAATCCACCGGTTACTGGACAGATCTTTTAGTTGGTTTTGAGCAGGACAACAAATACATCCAGAATGTCAGAAACGCTATCGTTTCCAATGTTCCAAAGGGGTCCAACCTTGTCGTTACCGGACACAGTTTAGGCGGTATGGTCGCACAGCAGGTCGCTGCGGACAGCACCATCAAAAAGAACTACAATGTCTTAAACACCGTGACCTTTGGTTCTCCTTTGATCGATGGTTTCCAGCGTGAAGGTACCGTAAAGCGTCTTGGTGACACATCCGATCCGGTACCATACTTAAGCCTGACGACCTTTACCAATGTCATCTGGCAGTATGCCGGTCTGAATAAAGAGAGTGGCAACTATGGCACCAACCTGCTCGGCGCACACTGCGAAAGTTACAATCGCGCTGATGTCTGGGGCGCATATGACGTAACAGGCACCAAGAACGGCGGGGCTACACTGACACTGAATATGTCAACGACCCGTTTCTACTATTCACCGGTTACAGTCACTAATTAGTCACTACTTTTAACCTAAGATATGTATGATAAAAACCCGGAGGTCATATGATCTCCGGGCTTATGTTTTGCCTGATTTATGATTTATCTTTTTTCTCGCCTGCCTGATCGGCTGCTTCTTTTCTCTGCTGGCTGTTAAAATCGATCAAGGTCTCGATCATCATCTTTTTGATATAGACATCAAAACTCAGCATACAGATAAAACCAAAGTTACGCAGAAACTCCTGATCTTCTTCCGGTGCATTGGAAAAGGCATTTTGCGTGGCATCATATTTGGCGACCACGTCCTTGATCAGTGCCTTGGACTGTCCGTTGCCCAGTGCCACCAGTTCCTCGTATAATTCATAAAAAGACAGTTCCGACTCTGTACCAAAGTATTTGTCTGTGATCGGTTCCAACAAGGTCTGGATATCCTTGATCGACAGAAAACTCTTGAGATAGTAAATCAGGATCAGCGTCAGCACATGATCCTTGGAATACTTTTTCTTTTCCGGTGACGGCAAGACATGATTCTTGGTATAATTGTTGATCATGGTCTTCGTCAGAATCTTTTCGTCCTCATCACGCTTTAGGGATGACAACTGGGACTCAATAAAGGTCGTAACCTGATCGACATAAAGATCGATATTTGGTATATCCTCCGGATGCACATAATCGAGTTCGGAGAACTGCTTTAGTATCAAATTCAGCGATTTTCGCATTTCTGACTGCATCTTTTACTCTCCTGCTTCTTCCAGACGGCGCAGTACCATATCATAACCATCATTGCCATAATTGAGGGCACGGTTCACGCGGCTGATCGTCGCTGTAGAAGCCCCTGTCTGCTCGGCAATATCCAGATAAGTCTTTTCCTGACGGAGCATTGCCGCAACTGAAAAGCGCTGGCACAACGATACCATCTCATTGACCGTACACAGATCTTCAAAGAACTGATAGGCTTCTTCCTTGTCTTTTAAAAGAAGGATACCTTCCAAAAGACGATCCATCTCTTCACTACGAATTTTTTTGCTCATAGTCTTTCCCCATACTTTCTATAGAATAATAACGCCTCTGCTCTTGGCATAATCAATATCTTCCTGTGGCCATACAGATACCTGTACCTCACCAATATGCGCCTTACGAAGGAAGAACATACAGATACGGGACTGTCCGATACCACCGCCAATGGTGTATGGCAGTTTTTTCTCGTAAACGGCTTTCTGGAAAGGCAATTCCAGACGCTCTTTGCAGCCTGCCAGTTCCAACTGCTTGACCAGAGAATCCTCATCCACACGGATACCCATAGAAGATAATTCCAGGGCGAGATCTGTCACCGGATAATAGACCAGGATATCACCGTTTAAGGACCAGTCATCATAATCCGGCGCGCGTCCATCGTGCTTTTCCCCGGATGCCAGTTTGCCGCCGATCTGTGAGATAAAGACCGCACCATGTAACTTGCAGATCTTGTACTCTCTCTCCTTTGGCGTATTGTCCGGATACATATCCTCCAATTCCTGCGAACTGATAAAGAAGATCTGTTCCGGCAAAATGCATTCTATGTAATCATACTTGTTTGCCATGTACTTTTCCGTCACGCGGAGAGCATCATAAACAGACTTTACAAGACTTTGCAAGGTCTCCTCATTGCGCTGATCTTTAGTGATGATCTTTTCCCAATCCCACTGATCGACATAGATGGAATGGATGTTGTCCGTATCTTCATCACGACGGATGGCGTTCATATCCGTATATAAGCCTTCCCCTACGGAAAAACCATAACGTCCCAGTGCCATTCTCTTCCACTTTGCCAGGGAATGTACGACCTCGACCTCGCGGTCATCCTGCTCCTTGATGCCAAAGGAAACCGGACGCTCCACACCGTTTAGGTTGTCATTCAGACCGGATTCCGGTGTGACAAAAAGAGGTGCTGACACACGGTGCAGGTTGAGTTCTGCCGTGATCTGTCTCTGAAAGAAATCTTTGACCTCTTTGATGGCGATCTGTGTCTCTTTTAAATTCAGAGCCGGTACATAATCCTCCGGAATATACATTTTGCTCATTTCTATCTTCCTTCCCTTCCACAACTCAAACTGTGCACACGCTTTCGCATATGCACAGTCACTGTCAAAATTATAGATCGCAGTTTCCTACGGTTCTTGGGAACGGGATCACGTCACGGATGTTGCCCATTCCGGTCAGATACATAACACATCTCTCAAAGCCCAGACCAAATCCGGCATGACGTGCGGATCCATACTTACGAAGATCCAGATAGAACTCATAATCTTCCTCCTTCAGTCCACACTCAGCCATACGGTTCTTTAAGATCTCATAATCATCTTCTCTCTGACTGCCGCCGATGATCTCACCGATCCCCGGTACCAGACAATCCATAGCAGCGACGGTCTTGCCGTCCTCATTGAGTTTCATGTAGAATGCCTTGATCTCCTTTGGATAATCGGTTACAAAGACCGGACGCTTAAAGATCTTCTCGGTCAGATAGCGCTCATGCTCGGTCTGCAAGTCGCAGCCCCAATATACTTTATAGTCAAATTCATCGTTGTGCTTTTCCAATTCAGCAATGGCATCTGTATAAGTAATACGACCAAAGTCAGAATTTACCACATGTTCCAGACGTTCGATCAGTCCTTTGTCCACGAACTGGTTGAAGAAAGCCATCTCTTCCGGTGCATGCTCCAACACATAAGAGATCACGTATTTCAACATGCTCTCAGCAAGCATCATATCATCTGTCAGATCTGCAAAAGCGATCTCCGGCTCGATCATCCAGAACTCTGCTGCATGACGGGTCGTATTGGAATTCTCGGCTCTAAAAGTCGGTCCAAAGGTGTAGATATTCTTGAATGCCATAGCATAGGTCTCACCATTTAACTGTCCGCTCACGGTAAGGTTGGTCGGCTTGCCAAAGAAATCCTGTGCATAATCTACCTTGCCATCCTTGGTCGGCACATTGCCAAGATCCATGGTGGTAACCTGGAACATCTCTCCTGCACCCTCACAGTCACTACCGGTAATGAGTGGTGTGTGCACATAGACAAAGTCTCTCTCCTGGAAAAACTTGTGAATAGCATATGCTGTCAGAGAACGTACACGGAAAACTGCCTGAAAAGTATTGGTTCTCGGACGTAAATGGCTGATGGTTCTCAAGTATTCAAAAGAATGACGCTTTTTCTGTAATGGGTAATCCGGTGTAGACTCGCCTTCGATCACGACCTCATCGGCATGGATCTCAAACGGCTGCTTCATCTCCGGTGTCACCTTTACCTGACCGGTCACGATCACTGCCGCACCTACATTCAACTTGCAGATGGTCTCGAAGTTGTCTAATTTATCTGCGTAAACCACCTGCACAGGCTCAAAGAAAGTACCGTCATTGACGACCATGAATCCAAATGTCTTTGAGTCACGGATACTGCGAACCCATCCTCCAATGGTTACGACCTTGCCATCATAATCTTTGTAGTTATGATGTAAATCTCTAATGTTGATCATTTTCCTAATTCCTCCAAAATCTATCGTACAAAACTATTCCTTATTTTACCTCACTAAAGTGTGAAAATCAAGGTGTTGCACGACTTCTTTTTTTCGATATAATAAGAAGTGCTCACAAATTTGGAAAGGAATGCATTATGAATAAAAAAGAAGTTGCAGAGATCAAACGTCGTTTAAAAAAAGAAAGTTGCACCATTCAGCATATGTGCGGCTGCTATGTCGATGCCGAAAAGAATAAATTAGTTACCTTTTCCCAGAAATTCTTAAATCTGGAGGAGGACGAGTTCTACAAATACTTGGAGATCGCCGGCAAGGCGCTGTCCGGTACCCTTGGAAACAATCTTTTGGAACTCGAATTTCCGATCGATGAGGAAGCCGTCGGTGGCAGACAGCAGATCCTGATGGCTCTGCGCGCCAGCAGGTTAGAGGATGATGCCCTGCTCGACACCTACTATGATCTTATTATTGATTCTTATGATTATGTCGGCAATTATCTCATCACCTTATATTATGATGTCTATGACGTTCCCCTCAAGGGCACGGACGAACTGGCAATGGACGAGTCGGACGAGACCTACGAATACCTGCTTTGCTGTATCTGTCCGGTTGCACTGTCAAAGCCGGGACTGGGCTATTTGGAAGGCGAGCACCGCATCGGCGCCAGGATCCGTGACTGGGTCGTTGGACCTACGGATACCGCTTTTCTTTTTCCTGCCTTTAACGGACGTTCCACGGACATCCACTCTACTTTGGTCTACACCAAAAATGCCAAGGAACCGCATGAAGAATTCTGGGCAAACGGGCTTGGCTGCGGGGCAAAACGTACTGCGACCCAAAAGCGGGATGCCTTTGAAAATATGGTCGTACAGACCTTAGGACCGGATGATGAGGACACCAGGGACACCGTCCTCGATGTACAGCAAAATCTAAATGATTTCATCTTAGTAGAAAAGGAAAAAGTCGACAAAGATGAACCGATCCTTCTGGACGGCGAGATGATCACAGAGATCCTGACCGATGCCGGTATTTCCGAGCCAAAGGCAGAAAAGATCAAGGCTTCCTATGAGTCTTTCTTTGAGGACACCCTGCCGGACGCACAGGAACTTCTGGATGCCAAAGCGATCAAGAACAACGAAGTCCGCGTTGAGAAAAAACAATTACAGGAAAAAGTAGTAGATCTCACCAAGAAATTAGAAGATGCCGGTGTCATCACATCTGACGGCACCGACATTGATGTTGTGGTAAAGGTCACGCCGGAAAAAGTCGAAGAGATACATACGGCTTTCGTCGACGGCAAGCGCTGCCTCGTCATTCCTATGGAAGAAGATGAGGAAGCCAAGATCAACGGCGAGACCATGAGTTTCTAGTCATCCAACAAAAATACCCGCAGGAATCCGGCTGTCTCATAGACACGCTTTCCTGCACCAAGACCAACCGCCTCTATCTGACAGGATGCAGGCAGTTGGTCTTTTGTTTTAACGGCTGCCGCTATGGCTGCTCCGGTCGGTGTGACCAGTTCCCCTGCCACTTCCGTCATGTGCAGACGCAGCCCCTGCGCTGTGGCAATATTGACAACTGCCGGGACCGGGATCGGCAGGATGCCATGCTGGCATCGCACCGTGCCGCATCCCTCCGTGATTTCTTTTACGATGCAGTCGTTCACTGCGTAATTCCGGCATAAAGCATCATAGCAAATGGCAAAGGCTGCAATATCTATGATGGAATCCACGGCACCTACTTCATGAAAATGCACTTGCTCGCGTGCCACGCCGTGCGCCTTTGCCTCCGCATCTGTCAAAATATCCAAAATGCGGTGGGCGATCTCTTTTGCCCCTGTCGACATGGCAGAGGCATCAAAAATGGCTGCGATCTCCTTAGGTCCGCGGTGAACATGGTGATGCGCATGTGCTTTCTCGTGCTCCGGATGTGTATGTTCCTGACCTTTCTGTGCGCTATGTTCCTCTGCCCCTGCCTCCTGTTCTGCATTTTCCGGATCAGCATTTTTATCCTGCAAATGCCCATAGAGATATGCCATATCATGGTCGTGGGTATCCAGATCTTTTGGCAGAACCACATCAAAATCGCAGGTATCCAAGCCTGACTTTTTGACCCAGCTGATCCTGATCTCATAATCTTCCGTGATCGGAAGCGTCGCAAGCGTCTCTTTCAGTTCCGCCTCCGGCGCACCCAGATCTAAGAGTGCCGCAACAGCCATATCTCCACTGATACCGCTGGCGCATTCAAAATATAATGTCTTACTCATCTATCTTCTCTCCTGCTCTTCCTATTTTGCCAGATGGTTGATCTGGTTGGCAATATAGCCTGCCCCATAGCCATTATCAATATTGACGACCGCGATCCCATTGGCACAGGATGTCATCATGGTGAGCAGCGCCGACAGCCCCTCCATGCAGGCACCATAACCCACCGAAGTCGGCACGGCAATGACCGGCTTATCCACAAGTCCGCCCAAAACGCTGGCAAGCGCTCCTTCCATGCCTGCCACTGCGATCACGCAATTTGCCGACTGTATAACGTCCAACCGGGAAAATAATCTATGAATACCACTGACACCGACATCATAGATACGCTCCACATGGGAGCCGAAATATTCTGCCGTCTGTGCCGCTTCTTCCGCTACCGGAATATCTGCCGTCCCTGCCGTACAGACTGCAATGCTGCCAATGTGCTTTTTGTCCTCTTTTTCTATCTTTATGATATGAGACTTGTCATCGTAGGAAACCTGCGGAAACTTTTCTTTGATCAGGGCATACTGGTGCTCGTTCGCCCGCGTACCAAAAACT
>CAVGHS010000067.1:0-11863 GCA_963629085.1 bacterium | reverse complement strand
ATCAAGGTTTAAAGGGAATTTAAACAATAAAAAATGGGTAGTTTTTGACACTACCCAAAAACGCTAGGAGGAAAAGGAAATGGAAAAATTTGATCTACTGACATTGGGAGAGGTCTTACTTCGCCTTTCACCAAAGGAAAATAAGAGAATCGTAAGGAGCACAGAGTTTGAAAGCCATGTGGGCGGGGCGGAGTTAAATGTTGCATCCGGGGTCTCCCTCCTGGGCCTGCATACCGGTATCATATCCAAGTTGCCGGCAAATGCCATCGGCGAATTGGCGAGAAGCAAGGTGCGTTCCATGAGTGTCAGTGATGATTATCTTGTCTGGGATCACACGGAAGATGCAAGACTGGGCTCTTATTTTTATGAGAGTGCGACTTTCCCAAGAAAACCCCAGGTGGTATATGATAGAAAGCACAGTTCTATCACGCGCATATCTATTGATGAATTTCCGGATGAGATGTACAAGTCTACCCGGTGTTTCCATGTATCCGGCATTACCTTGGCACTCTGCCCGGAGGCAAGAACCTGCGCGATCGAAATGATCAAACGCTTTAAGGAGGCAGGTGCCTTGATCTCCTTTGATGTCAACTTCCGTCTCAACTTATGGACAGGAGCAGAGGCAAAGGCATGTATCGAACAGATCCTGCCATATGTGGATATCTTTTTCTGTTCCGAGGATACCGCACGTCTGACCTTTTTAAAGGAAGGTTCCTTAGAGGACATCATGCGCTCCTTTACCTCTGAATATCCGATCCGGATCGTGGCATCCACCCAGCGTGTGGTACACAGTCCAAAGCAGCATAGTTTTGGTTCTGTGATCTACGAGGCTAAGAGTGATACCTTCTACACCGAGCAGCCTTATGAGAAGATCGACGTGGTTGATCGTATCGGCAGCGGAGATGCATATTGTGGTGGTATGCTCTATGGTCTGCTTTCTTCCGATATGGATTGCAGGAAGGCACTGGCTTTTGGTAACGCATGCAGCGCTATCAAAAATACCATTCCGGGAGATCTGCCGTCCTCTGATCTGCACGAGGTGGAATATGTCATTGCTGACCACAACGCAAAGGGACCTGTTTCGGAAATGAACCGATAAAATATTTGACCAGATAAGGCTTTCGCACTTTGGTGCGGAAGTCTTTTTCTTTTGCAAAAAATAAATACTGTCCTCTTGACAGATACCCCATGGGGGTAATATAATCCAGACCGTAGGGACGTTCCTTTTGCCACATGGAGTGTCCCCATTGGCATGTTTTTGAAAACATGGCGAATAAGAGAACTGTGCCAAAAGGGACACTCCATGTGGCAAAAGGAACGTCCCTACGGTCCGAGGAAAGGAGAAAAGAGATGGAAGAAAAGATGGAAAATACCTGTCCGCACTGTAGTTCTTGTAATAAAAAAGTGCGTGACGAGAAAGAATATAAAGATATGATGAACCGCTTGAGCCGTATTGAAGGTCAGGTGCGTGGGGTCAAGGGCATGGTGGAAAACGATGCCTATTGCGTGGATATTTTGACCCAGGTCAGCGCGATCACATCTGCCCTCAATAGTTTTAATAAAGTCTTGCTTGCCAACCATATCAAGACCTGTGTGGCAAATGATATCCGGGAAGGCAAGAATGAAAAGGTGGACGAACTGGTTGTCACCTTGCAGAAATTGATGAAATAAGATAAGGAGGAAAGACATGCAAAAATATGATGTGACAGGAATGTCCTGCGCGGCGTGTTCGGCGCGTGTAGAAAAGGTCGTGCGTGCCGTGGATGGTGTGGACGATGTTGCGGTCAACCTGTTGACCAACTCCATGAATGTGGAGGGAAATGCAGATAGCGGAGCCATTATTGCGGCAGTTACGGAAGCCGGTTATGGGGCATCCTTAAAAGAAGACGGACAGGGAGGAGCGGCGCAGGGCAAGAGCGGAGCAAGCGAAGCTGACCGGTTGGCAGGCACGCAAAAGAAAGCCTTTCGTACTTTGCGCAACCGTCTGATCGCATCCCTTTGTTTTTTACTGCCGCTTATGTACGTTTCCATGGGACATATGATGTGGGACTGGCCTTTGCCATCCTTTATGGCAGGCAATCATGTGGCAATGGGACTGTATCAGTTGTTGTTGACCGTGGCGGTCATGGTCATCAACCAGAAGTTTTTCATCAGTGGTTTTACCAGCGCATGGCACAAGTCTCCCAATATGGATACCCTGGTAGCCATGGGAGCAGGGGCGTCCTTTGGCTATAGTGTCTATGCCCTTTTCGCTATGACCGGAGCACAGATGGCAGGCGATATGGACGGTGTCATGAAGTATATGGATTCTTTCTATTTTGAATCCGCCGCCATGATCCTGACCCTGATCACG
This sequence comes from bacterium, assembly GCA_963629085.1. Taxonomy (GTDB): domain Bacteria; phylum Bacillota; class Clostridia; order Lachnospirales; family Lachnospiraceae; genus Pararoseburia. The sequence goes on along the minus strand of CAVGHS010000067.1, from coordinate 9,510 downwards.
GTCGGAAAGATGCTGGAGGCATATTCCAAGGGCAGGACGACCGATGCACTGCGAGGTCTGATGGAACTGGCACCAAAGCAGGCAACGATCCTTGTGGATGGCACAGAGAAAAAAGTGCCGATCGATCAGGTCAAGGTCGATGATGTCTTTGTGGTACGCCCGGGCGAGAGTATCCCGGTGGATGGTGTGATCCTTTCGGGACAAAGTGCCATTGACGAATCCGCGATCTCCGGTGAGAGCATTCCGGTAGACAAAGAGGTGGGAGACGAGGTAACCGCTGCAACCATCAATGCCTCCGGCTTCATTACTGCAAGGGCTACGCGTGTCGGCTCGGATACGACACTTGCCAAGATCATCCGCATGGTCAGTGATGCGTCAGCAACCAAGGCACCGATCGCCAAGGTGGCAGATAAGATATCCGGTATTTTTGTTCCGGCTGTTTTAGGCATCGCCTTGGTAGCATTTTTGATCTGGCTTGCTGTCGGACAGACTTTTGGCTTTGCACTTTCCCGTGCCATTGCGGTGCTGGTGATCTCTTGCCCGTGTGCGCTTGGCTTAGCAACGCCGGTAGCCATCATGGTCGGCAACGGTGTCGGTGCCAAGAAAGGCATCCTCTTTAAAAATGCAACTTCACTGGAACAGGCAGGAAAGACAACAACGGTTGTATTGGACAAGACCGGTACGATCACCAAGGGTCAGCCAAAGGTGACCGATATCGTACCGCAGGAGGGAGTCTCCACAGAGGAATTGCTTGCAGTAGCAATGGCTTTGGAGAGTAAGAGCGAACATCCGCTTGCCAAGGCGGTGATCGCCTATGGAGAGGCACAAAGCATTGTCCCGGATCCGGTAGAGGCATTTGAGAGCATGGCAGGCAATGGTCTGTCCGGACTATGGCAGGATAAGCGGATCTATGGTGGCAAGGAAGAATTTATCGCACCACTTGCCAAGGAATCTTTTGCTGCTTTTGCAAAAGGTCATGAGATCGGACTTTTGGCAAAGCAAGGAAAGACGCCGCTCTTTTTCTCTAGCGAGGAGAAATTCTACGGTATGATCTGTGTGGCTGACGAGATGAAAGAGGATAGCCCGCAGGCGATCGCAGAACTGAAAAATATGGGCGTTCATGTCGTCATGCTGACCGGTGACAGAGTAGAGACTGCCGAGGCGATCGGGGCGCGTGCAGGAGTAGACGAGGTCATCGCGGGTGTTCTGCCGGATGGCAAGGAAGAAGTGGTCCGCCGCTTTGGCCAGGATGGTCATGTCATGATGGTCGGCGACGGTATCAATGATGCCCCTGCCTTGACGCGGGCAGATGTTGGCCTTGCCATTGGCGCAGGTACGGATATTGCCATAGATGCCGCTGATGTGGTGCTGGTCAATAGCCGTCTTACGGATGTGGCAGCCGCTATCCGCCTGAGCCGGAGAACACTCCGCAATATCCATGAAAACCTCTTTTGGGCATTCTTCTATAATGCCATTGGTATTCCGCTGGCAGCGGGACTCTGGTATCCGTTTACCGGCTGGGAGTTAAATCCCATGTTTGGTGCGGCGGCAATGAGTCTTTCCAGTTTCTGCGTTGTGACCAATGCCCTGCGATTGAATTTTGTCGATATCTATAGCACAAAGCGGGATAAAAAAGTCAAGGGACAAAAAACAAAATCGCACGTTACAGAAGGACAAGATACTGTTATAATAGAGGCAAAGACGAATGCGGATCAAAATGAAAAGATAGAAAAGGAGAATTCTGACATGGAAGAGACATTAAAGGTAAAGGGAATGATGTGTGCGCACTGTGAGGCACATGTAAAGGAAGCACTGGAGAAGATCGATGGTGTGACCGAGGCAAAGGCAGATCACGAGGCATGTGAGGTCGTGGTCAGGATGAGCGCACCGGTAGCCGAGGAAGTGCTTGCTGCCACAGTAAAAGATGCCGGATATGAATTTGAAGGAATAAAATAAGATGATAAACGAAACATACAAGGCGATGCTGGGCGGCAAATCCATCATCCGTGAATTGAGTGAATATGCGACAAAAAGGGGAGAAGAGACCGGGTATGACAATGTCTTTGACTACAGTCTGGGCAATCCCAGTGTGCCTTGCGCCGAGGATTACACAAAGGCAATCATCGACATGCACGAGACTATGAATCCCATGGAATTGCACGGTTATAGCCCATCGACCACCATTCCATCGGTGCGAAAGGCGGTCGCAGAGAGTCTGAACCGACGTTTTGGCATGCAATATGGCATGGAACATATCTTTATGACGAGCGGTGCAGCAGGCGCACTTTCCCATGCCCTGCGTGCTGTCACAAAACCGGGCGATACGGTGCTGACCTTTGCGCCTTTTTTCCCGGAGTACACGCCTTATGTTGAGGGAACCGGGGCAAGGTTAGCGGTTGTGCCGGCGCACACCAGTGACTTTCAGATCAATTTTGAGGCTTTTGAGGAAATGCTGACAGAAGATGTGATGGCAGTCCTCATCAATACGCCAAATAATCCATCCGGTATTGTCTATTCGGAGGAGACCATAGAGCATCTGGCAGACCTTTTGCGCCAAAAGGAAAAGGATTTCGGACATGAGATTTTTTTGATCAGTGATGAGCCATACCGTGAGATCGCTTTTGATGGCAAAAGCGTACCTTATCCGAGTGCTTACTATGACAACACGCTCTCCTGCTATTCTTTTTCCAAGAGTCTTAGCCTTCCGGGCGAGCGTATCGGCTATGTGGCAGTCAATCCAAAGGCGGTGGATGCAGATCTTTTGGTGCCGATCATGGCGCAGATCAGCCGCGGAACAGGACACAACTGTCCGTCATCTTCGGTGCAGCTTGCGGTAGCGCAGGTGTTGGATGAGACGAGTGATCTGTCCGTCTATGAGACCAATATGAATCTTTTGTATGATGCCTTGGTAGACCTGGGCTTTACGGTAGTGCGTCCGGGTGGAACCTTTTATATTTTTCCAAAGGCACTCGAGGAAGATGCCAATACCTTTTGCCAGAAAGCAAAGGAATACGATCTGATTCTGGTACCGTCGGATAATTTTGGTCTGCCGGGGTATTTTCGTATGGCATATTGCATTGACACGGAAAAGGTCAAGAGGAGCATTCCGGTATTGCGTAAGTTCGTGGAAGAGCAATATCCGGATCGATAGGATAAATTTTTCAAGTATGCGGTTTAGGGTGGATAGACAAAGGATAGGAGCAGGCAGATGCAGGATACGACAATCAGTTTGTGCATGATTGTGAAAAATGAAGAAAGGGTGCTGGCAAGGTGTCTGGATTCTCTCGCAGATCTTGTGGATGAGATCATCATTGTAGACACGGGATCGACGGATGCGACCAAGGAGATCGCCGCGCGCTATACCGAGCAGATCTATGATTTTGTCTGGCAGGATGACTTTGCGGCAGCCCGTAATTTTTCCTTTTCCAAGGCGAGCATGGATTATATCTATGTGCCGGATGCGGATGAGGTTTTAGATGAGGACAACCGACAGGCTTTTTTACGGTTAAAGCAGGCACTTTTGCCGGAAGTGGAAATGGTACAGATGAAGTATCACACGGTGACGGACTATAATACCGTATTGAATGCCAAGATGGAGTATCGTCCGAAACTTTTCAAACGTCTGCGGACATTTACCTGGATCGATCCGGTGCATGAGACAGTGCGTCTGGATCCGGTGGTTTTTGACAGCGACATCGTGATCATGCATATGCCGGAAAATCTACATAGTAAGCGGGATTTTTCTATTTTTACCAAGGCAATCGCAAAGGACGGTGGGCTGTCGGATAAGTTGCAGCGCATGTATGCCATGGAGTTGTATAAGACCGGGGATGTCCTTGATCTTGTGGAGGCATGTCCTTATTTTTCCGGGATCTATGAGACGGAGAGTCAGGCAGACAAACGCTCGCGCGCTGCTGCCATCCTGCTTCGGACATATCGCAGACTGGGAGAGGAGCGGGACTTTTTCAAGATTGCCATCAAAGAGATGACGGATCAACCATCCAGTGAAATCTGCGCAGAACTGGGCGATTATTACAGGGATGTGGGGGATGCGAAAGAGGCGTCCCTTTGGTACTACAATGCAGCCTATGAAGCCGAGGCAATCCTGGATGTGCATGCAGGCAGTGACCGTGCACTGGAAGGTCTGGTTGCGTCATACGAGGCTGTGCTGGAGCAGGAACTTTCAGAGGAGGAGCGGGATTATTTTATGGAAGCCCTGCTACAGGCAAGGCAGGCATTAGGAGAATAGAGGACTAAGCAGGACATCGGAGAAGATCCGGTGTCTTTTTTTGTTACAAGATGCGCATTTAAATAGCAATTATAAAAAGTTACTAAAAAGTATCGCAAATATATAGATATATTGTGCAATTGACACATGGAAATACGGAAAGTATAATATGATGTATACAAGAGGTAGCGAAAAGGAGATGAAATACTTATGAAGGCAATGTATATCAATGAACCCGGTAAGGTGGAAATTCGTGACATTGAGATGCCGGTACGAAAGGAAGGCGAAGTATTATTAAAACTATTGTACGGCGGTATATGCGGAAGTGATTTAGGTTCATATCGAGGCACATTTGCATATTTTGATTATCCGAGGATTCCGGGACATGAATTTTCGGCAGAAGTAGTAGAAGTTGATGAAGACAATGAATATGGCATTAAAAAAGGTATGATTGTTACCTGCAATCCGTATTTTAATTGTGGACATTGCTATTCCTGTCAACATGGTATCGTGAATGCCTGTATGGACAATCAGACACTTGGATGCCAGAGAGATGGTGCTTTTCGTCAATACTTTACCATGCCGGTTGAAAGAGTATACGACGGTAAAGGAATGGACGCAAAAATGTTGGCGGCAATTGAACCGTTTTGTATCAGCTACCACGGCGTAAGCAGGGCAAATGTAAGCAGTGGTGATAAAGTACTTGTAGTTGGTGCAGGAACCATAGGAGTACTAGCAGCGATTGCGGCAAAGGCAAAGGGAGCGACCGTATATATCTCGGATGTTTCTGAAGGGAAATTGAAAATGGCTGAAGAATTTGGGGTAGATGGAACTGTCTTAAATGATTCGCCTGATAATTTCGACAAGAGAGTAAAGGACTTGACCGATGGAAACGGCTTTGATGTGACGATTGAAGCAGTTGGTCTTCCATCTACTTTCCAGAATTGTATTGATGCATGCTGTTTTGGGGGGCGCATGGTTTTGATCGGTGTAGGGAAGAAAAATCTGGATTTTAACTTTACATTGATTCAGAAAAAAGAGTTGAATGTATTTGGATCCAGAAATGCACTGAAAAAAGATTTTCTGGAATTGATTGATCTGGTCAATGCTGGAAAAGCACCACTGGATAAGGTAATCACAAATGTATATCCATTTGATGAGGCTGCAAAAGCATTTTATGATTTTGCTCATAATCCGGGGGATATGTTGAAGGTCATGATTGATTTTTCAAATATTTAATGAATGCAATATGCAGAAAGCAATGATATAGAGAAGGAGGAAAACTATGAAGAAAAAAGTATTATCATTGGCAATGGCGGGGTTGTTGGCAGTCACCATGATGGCAGGCTGTGGAAAGGTTCAGACAGACAGTCAGAAGAGCGCGACTTCGTCCGATGGAACAACGTCAGCAGCAACAGGAAAGGATGCGTATACGGATGATATCAAGATTGCATTTCTACCAAACGTCATCGGGGATTCCTGTGCAGCAGCGTGGGCAGAAGGTATGAATACCTATCTTGCAAGTTTCTCAAATGTAACTTTGGATGTCTATGATGGAGAGGCATCTGTCGACACTGAGGTTCAGATCATGGATGAACTCATCAATCAAAAGTATGATGCGATTATCCTTCAGGCTACAGACGCATCAGGACTTGCGGCATCTGTAGACAAGGCGGAAGCAGCAGGCATTCCGGTTATTACATGTAATCTGGATGCAGATACTACACATACCGGATTGGTATCTGCTGTTGATGTGGAAGCAGGAGAGCAGATTGCAACATCCATAGGAGAGAGCCTTGGTGGAAAAGGAAAGGTAGTTATCATTTCGGCTACACCGGGAGCTACAAAGGGTGAGAATATCGATAAGGGATTTAAGGCTGTTTTGGAGAAGCAGTATCCGGATATCGAAATTCTGGACGAGCAGTCAGGAGAATGGTTGACAGAGAATGCAAACACCGTTATGACAGACTTTTTGACAAAGTATTCAGACATTGATGCTGTTTTGTGCCACAACGATGCTATGGCTGAAGGCGCAGCAGAGGCAGTAAAGGCAGCAGGCAGAAGCATGCAGATCTGGGGCGTAGATGGCGAGTCCAAGATGTTAGACTATATCGAACAGGGACTTTGCACAGGAACTGTATTTACAGATTGCCGCTCACAGGGAAGTTCATGTGCGCAGTTAGCAATGTATGCCATCGAATCCGGAATTACAGCAAGTTCAGTATCTGAAACACCGGTTGTAAAGATGGCTCCGATTGTAGTAACAAAAGACACATTATCTGAGATTACAGATAGCATGCGTTGGTAATTGCCAAGGCATCGAGATAAACAAGGTCAGTATTGAGAGGGTGGAAAACATATGAGACAAGAACAGATGAGACGTTTAATATCCATTGCTTCACTAATCGTCATTATGTTAGTGTTTGGTCTGACCAGTAATTCCTTCTTTACACAGGAAAATTTACTGAGCATTCTTCGTGAATGCTCAGTAAATGGAATTATTGCAATTGGTGTTACGTACGTAATTATTACAGCAGGAATTGATTTGTCAACTGGAGCAATAGTTGGTGTGACAGGTATGCTTTGTGCAAATCTTTTATACAACTACAATATGTCCGCAGGAGTAGTAGTCCTGATTTCGATTGTTACAGGTCTTGTCTGTGGACTGTTGAATGGTTTTATTATTACCAGATTAAGAGTTCCGGAATTTATCGGAACATTATCGACACAGTACCTGTTTCGGTCTATGGTATTTGTATTTGCTATTCGAGAAGCAGGAGTAATTACAAATAAGAAAATCTCAAATCCGGGAATTTTGATTTGGGGTGGAAGCATTGATGGCATCTATTTGGTGACGATAGCATTTGTTGTATTGGCTATCGTAGGACAGATTGTTTTAAAGAAAACAAAATTCGGAACATATATTTATGCAACAGGAGCAAACAGAAAATCAGCAGAGTTATCTGGAATTGATACCAATAAAGTTCGTATGCTAGTTTATGTCATTACAGGTCTATTATGCGGACTGGCAGCGATCTTCCAGATCGGACGTGTGGGAAGCGTTACAACAGACCTGGGAACAGGAATGGAATTTGAAATCATTGCCGCTGTAGTTATTGGTGGATGTGCATTCTCAGGTGGTCGTGGCGATGTATTTGGATCAGCAATCGGAGCAGTTTTCATGGCAGTTTTACAGAACGGCATTTTGAAATATAATTTGCCTACAGCTGCACAGCTTATCGTAAAAGGATTAGTCATTGTTCTCATGATTGTCTTCGATGCAGTATATAACAATATGATGCAGAACAAGATCCAACAGAAAGCACGTGAACTTGATATGACAACAGGAGGTGAAGCATAATGTCAGTATTACTTGAAATGAAAGAAATTGAAAAAAGCTTCAACGGAACTGCTGTGCTAAAGAAGGTGGATTTCTCTGTAAATACAGGCGAAGTACATGCGCTGATGGGAGAAAATGGTGCAGGAAAGTCTACATTAATAAAAATCCTGACAGGTATCTACCCAAAAGACGGGGGTCAGATATACTGGTGCGGAGATCCTGTTGAAATTAATAACAGAAATGATGCAACAACACTGGGCATAGGAGTTGTCTATCAGGAACTCAGCCTGATCCCGACTCTTACAGTTATGCAGAATGTAATGTTAGGAAACGAGGAAAGTAAGTTAGGATTTGTCAATGCGCGCAAAATGCGCAAACAAGTTCAGGACTTGATTGATAAATATGGATTTGGAGTACATCCGGATGCGATTGTAGAAACCTTGACGATTGCGCAGCGACAGACAGTCGAGATTTTAAAGGCCTTAAGCAAGGAATCTAAGTTGATTATTATGGATGAACCAACAGCATCCCTAAGTGCAAAAGAATCCAATGCTTTATTTGAGATTGTAGAACAACTCCGTAAAGATGGTGTAAGCGTTATTTATATTTCACATCGTCTGGAAGAAGTATATCGTCTGGCAGACAGATTGACTGTTTTGAGAGACGGTGTAACGGAGGCAGTATTGAATAAGGAGCAGATTGTTCCGGCAGATGTTGTTCGTCTGATGATTGGAAAAGAGTTGAGTGAGGCGACCGCATCTAATAATCTGAAAGTTTCAAAGGCACCGGTTCGGTTAAGTGTGAAAAATCTAAGCAGAAAGGGTGTATTCAAGGATATCAGTTTTGATGTACATGAAGGAGAGATTCTGGGATTTGCCGGATTGGTTGGAGCCGGACGTACAGAAGTAATGAGATGTATCTATGGTGCAGACCGTTGCGATGGCGGTACGGTAGAATTCGAAGGCAGACCACTGGATCGCAAAATCGGGAAAAGTATCAAGGATGGTTTTGGATTTGTCCCGGAAGACCGTCGAAACCAGGGATTTACTCCACTACTATCGATAGAAAAGAATGTTGCACTTACCAATTATGATACCTTATCAAAATATGAATTTGTCGATAGAGCCGGTGAGAAAAAACTCGGAAACACGATGGTGGAACGATTAAAGATCAGACCGAATAATTCACAAATTCCGGTGGGTAACCTGTCTGGTGGAAACCAGCAGAAAGCAGTTCTTGCAAAATGGCTGAGCCGTGATCTAAAGCTTCTGATCATTGATGAGCCTACAGCAGGAATTGACATCGGAGCAAAGGATGAGATTTATAAAATTCTGGAGGAATTAGCAGCGAAAGGAACATCTGTAATCGTGGTATCCTCCGATCTGCAGGAGCTCTTGAGAGTTTCTCACCGAATCATTGTTATGAGAAAGGGCGAGATCTTTACAGAATTTTCCAGCGGAACTGTTACACAGGAAGATATTTTAATGGCAGAGTCAGGAATCCTTGCGAAGGAGGGCGAAAAAGATGAGTAAAGACACAATTAAGAAAGTACTTGGAAAATCGCAAAAGTTATGGATCCTTCTAGCAATTATGCTGGTCATGACGATACTACAGCCGGGAGTGTTTTTGACAGCAGATAATATGAAGAGCATTTTGCTATCCATATCTATTTATGGAATTATGGTTTGCGGAACAATTTTCCCAATTCTTCTTGGAGGAATTGACTTATCTGTTGGGGCCGTTGCCGCAGCGGCAGGAGCCTTGGCTGTAACACAGATCGTGTCACATGATTATTCGACCACAGGTGTTTTGATTGGCATTGCAGGCGGTCTTCTTCTGGGATGTCTGGTGGGACTCTTTCACGGACTCGTGGTCACACAGTTTGGTGTACCGGCTTTTTTGATTACACTGGCTACACAAAACATTGTCTATGGTATCGCCC
>CAVGHS010000066.1:0-11918 GCA_963629085.1 bacterium | reverse complement strand
GAAAGACATCAAGTACAATACATACTTGACCAATAAGGATAAGATCAGTTTGACGGCTGATGATAATGTAGGTATTTCTAACATTAGTTATATACTGGCATCTTCTCCGGTGGCCGATGGATCATTTGATACAAAGAGTCAAATGGTATCTACAATGATGGGAGGAAACGCCCGGACCTATGATAAGCCATTTACCATCAATAAAGACGGTAAATATGTGATCTATGCGGTTGCTTTGGATACAAGTTATAACTATACCGTGGTTTCCTCCAACGGAATTGTGGTTGACAGCACAGCACCAAAGATTACAGGAGTAGAGGACGGAAAGACCTATAATGGGGAGACGTCTTTTGCAGTTGTTGATGACAACCTTTCCAAGGTATATATCAACGGCAAGGAAGTTACAGCAAACAATGGTACATACACTTTGGCTGTAAAAGATCAAGAGAAACAGACCATTAAGGCAGTCGACAAGGCTGGAAACGAGACAAGCATATCTGTATATGTAAACGATAAGCCACATGAGCATTCTTATGTTTCACAGATTGTAAATGACCAGTATCTTGCAAAGGCAGCAACCTGTACGACACCGGCAGTTTACTATTACGCATGTTCATGCGGTGCAAAGAGTGATGCAACTTATACATATGGCGAAGCCTTAGGACATGACTTTAGCACAGAGTACACGATTGATAAGGCAGCAACGGTTGATGAAATGGGATATGCAAGCCGTCATTGCAGCAGATGTAATGAGACAACAGGGGGCTATGCGATTCCGAAACTTGTGACGATAGCAGGAACAAATAATGTTGTTTCAACAGCACCACAAGTAAAGAATACAACAGCAAATGCTACAAATACTACAACTACAACACTTCCAACCGCAGATCAGCAGACAGTAACGGAAGAAAAACCGGTTGTTAAGATGGCAGAAGAAAAGATCGTGGAAACCGTAGCGGCAATCGCAGAAGCAAAAGCGGGCGATAAAGTTAAGGTTGAAATGAACGGAGCCACCGTAGTCAGCAAGGAAATTTTGAAAGAGGCTAAGGAAAAAGGTGTAGACGTTGTACTCCAGATGGATGGATATAGTTGGACGATCGATGCCAAGGATATCAAGGGAATGAATCTGGAAGACATCAACCTGGAAGTAAATCTGCATGCGGATGCCATTCCTTCCAAACAGTTGTCAAAGTTAGCAGGAGACAATCCGGTTACTCAGATCTCATTGACACATGAAGGGAACTTTGGCTTTGCTGCAACACTCTCCTTTAACTTGGGATCCGAATACAAGGATAAGTTTGGAAATCTGTATTGGTATGATAGCACAGGAAAGATGATCTTTATTGATTCCGGATTAATCGATGCAGATGGTAATGTCAGTCTGACATTCTCACATGCATCTGACTATGCAATCGTTATGAAAGATACAGATGATGCAGAAACAATCGCAGCAGCAGAAACAAGCGGCGATAGTGCTGTGGCAAATACAAATGACACAGGATATGTAGCATCCAACCATACAGTTTTGTGGGTGGTTGTCATTATCGTAGTTGCACTTGTTATTGTAGGTGCAGTGGCATTTACAAGAAAACGTCGTAAATAAAGCAAATTATTTATGATACAAATATAATCGGAAGGTCGTAGGAAGCAATTCCTACGACCTTTTGAACTATTACACAGAAAGGAAAACCATACTGTTCGAGATAATTTCTTTACAAATTTGTTACAATATACTAAAATATAGTTAATTAGCTTGATAACAAAAGAGCAGATAGGTGCGGATTTATTATGCAGAATTTAAGTAACACACAGTATTTCAGAGTTGAAAAGGAGACACCGACTTCCGTTAAGGAGATCCTTCGTATTGTCTATGAAGCATTGGATGAAAAGGGATACAATCCGGTCAACCAGATCGTAGGTTATATCATGTCCGGCGATCCGACTTTCATCACCAGTCACAAGAATGCGCGTAGTCTCATTATGAAGGTAGAACGCGACGAACTCGTAGAGGAACTTCTCAAGGAGTACATCGCAGGAAAGTCATGGGAGCATTAGGAAGCGGTAGGAGTTAGATTGAGTAGAGTACTTGGATTAGATTATGGAACAAAAACGGTAGGGGTCGCTATCAGTGACCCTTTACTTTTGACTGCCCAGGGTCTTGAGATCATTCGAAGGGAAAAACCGAGTAAACTTCGTAAGACTTTGGCAAGGATTGATGAGCTAATTACATCTTATCAGGTAGATAAGATCGTATTGGGATACCCCAAGAATATGAATGGCACAGAGGGAAAGCGTTGTGAAGAGACACTCGCTTTTAAGGAGATGCTGGAAAACCGCACAAATCTTGAGGTTATCCTATGGGACGAAAGATTGTCGACTGTCACCGCGGACAAGACGATGATGGAGACAGGGATCCGCAGAGAACATCGTAAAGAATATGTAGACGAGATCGCAGCCATGGTGATCTTGCAGGGCTATTTGGACTCGCTACAGGTATAAGTGGAAGGAAGATCATATGGAAAGCATTACATTAGTTGCTCCGGATACAGCGGAGGAGATCACTGTTTATGTGTTAGAGGAGACGACTTTAAATCAGCAAAAGTATCTGCTTGTGACTGAGGATAGCCAGGGAGATACCGATGCTTTTATTTTAAAAGAAGTTGCAGCAGATGACACTGACTCCACTTATGAAGTGGTTGAGGACGATGTGGAATTTGAAGCGGTCGTAAAGATTTTTCAAGAGTTAGTGGAAGATACTGACTTTGAGATGTAAAGAAAACAAGACAACAGGAGGTATATTTTGAACAAAAAACAACAACAGAATACAGGGAAATTAAAGATCATTCCATTGGGCGGACTGGAACAGATTGGAATGAACATCACTGCTTTCGAATATGGCGAAAGCATTATTGTCGTGGATTGCGGACTTGCATTCCCAGAGGATGACATGCTGGGAATCGACTTGGTAATCCCTGACATTTCTTACCTGAAAGAGAACGAGGACAAGGTCAAAGGTTTCTTTATCACCCATGGTCACGAAGATCATATCGGTGCTATCCCTTATGTGATGAAGGAACTCAATGTGCCGATCTATGCTACCAAACTGACCAATGGTCTGATCGAGAACAAGTTAAAAGAGCACAATCTTTTGACAAAAGTAAAGCGTAAGGTCGTAAAGTACGGACAGCATATCAACCTGGGGGATTTCCGCGTAGAGTTTATCCGTACCAACCATAGTATTCAGGATGCAGCGGCACTTGCTATCTACTCACCAGCAGGCATCGTGGTACACACCGGTGACTTTAAGGTGGATTACACACCGGTTTACGGAGATGCGATCGACTTACAGCGTTTTGGTGAACTGGGCAAAAAGGGCGTTCTGGCTCTTATGTGTGACAGTACCAATGCGGAGCGCAAGGGCTTTACCCAGTCAGAGCGTACTGTAGGAAAGACGATTGAGGCGCTTTTTGCGGAACACACAAATTCCCGTATCATCATTGCGACTTTTGCATCCAATGTAGACCGTGTGCAGCAGATCATCAATATTGCCCACAAGTTTGATCGAAAGGTCGTTGTGGAAGGCCGCAGTATGGTCAATATCATTGCCACGGCATCAGAACTCGGTTATCTGAAGGTGCCGGACAACACTTTGGTCGATATTGAGATGTTAAAAAATTACCCGGATGAAAAGACAGTACTGATCACGACCGGCAGCCAGGGCGAGTCTATGGCAGCTTTGTCGCGTATGGCAAACGGCACCCACCGCAAGGTATCCATCAAGCCAAACGATACCATCATTTTCAGTTCCCATCCGATCCCGGGAAATGAAAAGGCAGTGACCAATGTCATCAATGAACTTTGCAAAAAGGGAGCCAATGTGATCTTTCAGGATGTGCATGTTTCCGGACATGCCTGCGAGGAAGAGATTAAATTGATCTACTCTTTGGTACATCCAAAGTATGCGATCCCGGTACATGGTGAGTACAAGCATCTGATCGCACAGGCAAGGATCGCAGAAAACCTTGGCATTGATAAGGACAATATCTTTATCTTGTCTTCCGGTGATGTCTTAGAACTGGATGACAAGAGCGCAAAGGTAGCAGGGCATGTGCATACAGGCGCGATCATGGTCGATGGACTCGGCGTTGGTGATGTCGGCAATATCGTATTGCGTGACCGTCAGCATCTGGCAGAGGATGGTATCATCATCGTAGTGCTCACTTTAGAGTCCGGCAGCGGACACGTTCTGGCAGGACCGGATATCGTATCGCGTGGTTTTGTCTATGTGCGTGGCGCAGAAGATCTTATGGATAGCGCAAGAGCCGTATTGAATGAGACCATGGATCGCCTGCAGGATAAAAATGTGACAGATTGGACAAAGATCAAGGGCGAGATCAAGGATTCCCTGGGTGACTTCGTATGGAAAGAGACACAGAGACGTCCGATGATCATGCCGATCATTATGGAAGTATAAGATGATAGTAGATGAACGTTTCCTGACCTATCTAAGGTCTTTAGAAGGTCAGGAGATTGATTATATTGCTGCAATAGAAAAAGAGGCATTGGCAACTTATGTGCCTATCATCCGCAAAGATACACAGACTTTTATGAAGTTTTTAATGCAGACCCTGCGTCCGGAGCAGATCCTTGAGGTCGGTACGGCAGTCGGGTTTTCTGCACTTTTGATGGAGGCATATGATCCCATCGATTGTCAGATCACAACGATCGAAAATTATCCGCCGCGGATACCGATCGCGCGAAAGAATTTTGAGCGTGCGAACAAAGAGGCATGCATCCATCTGATCGAAGGAGATGCGCAGGATATTCTGCCGACTTTGTCAGGCTCTTATGATTTTATTTTCATGGATGCCGCCAAGGGGCAGTATCCTATCTTTTTACCGGAGATCAAGAGACTGATGCATTCCGGCAGCGTTCTTGTTACCGACAATGTTTTGCAGGACGGTGACCTGATCGAGTCGCACTACGCGATCGAGAGGCGCAACCGCACCATCCACAAGCGGATGCGGGAATATCTTTACAGCCTGACACATGACGAGGATCTGGTCTGTTCTATCCTGCCGGTCGGAGACGGGCTTGCCGTCTGTACTATGAAATAATAAAAATTGGAGTTTATACATGAGAGACATTGAGTTGCTGGTACCTGCCAGTAGTCTGGAAGTATTAAAAGTAGCCGTGATCTTTGGAGCGGATGCGGTATATATCGGTGGCGAGGTCTACGGACTGCGCGCCAAAGCCAAGAATTTTTCAAAAGAGGACATGGCGGAAGGCATTGCTTTTGCACATGCCCATGGTGTCAAGGTCTATGTGACCGCCAATATCTTAGCACATAACGGAGACCTGCCGGGAGTGCGCCGTTATTTTGAAGAATTAAAAGAATTAAAACCGGATGCACTTATCATTGCAGATCCGGCGGTCTTTACGATCGCGCGTCAGGTTTGTCCGGAGATTGATGTCCATATCAGCACCCAGGCCAATAATACCAATTACGGTACTTACAATTTCTGGCATGGACTTGGGGCTACGCGTGTGGTATCAGCCAGAGAGTTATCCTTAAAAGAGATCAAGGAGATCCGTCAGAATATACCGGATGATCTGGAGATCGAGACTTTTATCCATGGGGCTATGTGCATTTCTTATTCCGGCAGATGTCTGCTCAGTAATTATTTTACCGGAAGAGATGCCAACCGTGGAGCCTGCACCCATCCTTGCCGTTGGAAATATGCAGTGGTAGAGGAACAGCGACCGGGCGAGTATCTGCCGGTCTATGAAAATGAACGTGGTACTTACATCTTCAATTCCAAAGACCTGTGCATGATCGAGCACATCCCGGAACTGATCGATGCCGGTATCGACAGTTTCAAGATCGAAGGTCGTATGAAGACAGCCCTTTATGTGGCGACGGTTGCGAGAACCTATCGCAAGGCGATCGATGATTATCTGGAATCCGAAGAAAAATACCGTGCCAATATGCCGTGGTATCAGGAGCAGATCTCAAACTGTACCTATCGTCAGTTTACCACCGGATTTTTCTTTGGAAAGCCTTCTGATGAGGCGCAGATCTACGATAGCAACACCTACATCAAGGAATATACCTATCTTGGCATTGTTGGGGAATGTAATGCCGAGGGTTTGTATGCGATCGAGCAGCGCAACAAGTTTTCTGTAGGAGAGACTATTGAAATTATGAAGCCAAATGGCGATAATATAAAAGTAGTCGTAAGACGTATTGTAAATGAGGATGGGGAAGATATGCCGAGCGCACCGCATCCAAAACAAAAATTATGGATTGACTTAGGACAGCCGTTAGATCAGTTTGACATCTTAAGGAGAAAAGAGGAGGACTAAGGATTATGGCACAGGAGAAGTATGTAGCATATGTAGGAACTTATACGCATGAGCACAGTATCGGTATTCATGTGTATGACATTGACATGGAAAAGGGAAAACTGACAGAGCGCAGTGTCGCACCGATCAGTAATTCATCCAATATTGCCGTTGCGCACAGTGGCAAGTATCTGTATTCCATTGAGGATGAGGGGGTTGCTTCTTTTTCTATCGATGAAAATGGAGATCTGACCAAGATCAATCAGGCATGGATCGGTGGTATGCGTGCCTGCTATGTAGAGATTGATTCCAATGACCGCTATCTGTTTTTGGCAGGATTTCATGATGGCAAGGTGACCATGATGCGCCTGAATGAGGATGGCAGTATTGCCGGCATCGCAGATGGCGTTTTCCATCAGGGCATTGGCAAGAGTTCAGTAGAAAAGCGTATGGATCCAAGAGTGTCCTGCACCAAATTGACACCGGACGAGAAGTATCTTTGTGCGGTAGATTGGGGACTCAACCAGATCAAGATCTACGAGATCGATTATGAAGAGGGCAAACTGCATTTATATGATATTTTGCGTTTTCCATTCAATAGCGCACCTCGCCGTATCCGTTTTTCCAAGGATGGCAAGTTCGCTTATGTATTGGAAGAAGCGACCAACATGATCGAGATTTATACTTACGATCTGCGGGATGGCAAGCCGGTCTTTGAAAAGATCAAGACGACATCCGTTCTGAAAAAAGAAGATCCGTTGGCATCCGGTTCTGCACTGGAGATCGCACCGGATGGCAAGTACCTGTATGTATCTTTGGACGGAGCTAATGAGGTGGTATGTCTTACGATTGGCGAGGATGGCATGCTGTCTATCGAGAGCAGTACCAAGATCAGCGGAGATTATCCAAAGTGTATCACCATTTTACCGGACAATAAGACACTGGTCTCTTTGAACCATGATTCCAATGAGATCCGTACCTTTACCGTAGATCATGAAAAGAAATGTGTATTGATGAAAAACCCACCGGTACGCGTGGATAAGCCAAACAGCATTGTGGTACACAAATTAGTATAAAGGCGAAGGAGAAAAGATGGCTGGATCGATCTTGGGCGAGAGTTTTCGCATCAGCACCTGGGGAGAGTCCCACGGGGCAGCACTTGGCGTTGTCATGGATGGTGTGCCGGCGGGCTTGTCGCTGGATGAAAAGAGAATACAGGAATTCATGGACAGACGTAAGCCGGGACAGTCCAAGTTTACGACTGCCAGAAAAGAAGCAGATGCCATTGAGATCTTATCCGGTGTCTTTGAGGGCAAGACGACAGGAACGCCCCTTTCTATGATGGTGCGAAATGCCGATCAGCATTCCAAGGACTATTCCAATATCGCGGAGATCTTCCGCCCGGGGCATGCGGATTATACCTTTTGGGAAAAATACGGAATCCGCGACTATCGGGGCGGCGGCAGATCCAGTGGCAGAGAGACCATTGGCAGGGTCGCAGCAGGGGCTGTGGCAGTGCAGATATTAGAGGCATTGGATATTCATGTGACCGCCTATACCAAGGCGATCGGACCGGTCACTATCACATCCTTTGACACAGAGGAGATCCAAAAGAATCCCCTTGCCATGCCGGATGCAGATGCGGCAAAAAAGGCGCAGGCTTATCTGGAAGAATGCATCAGCCGACAGGATTCCGCAGGCGGTGTGATCGAATGCAGGGTCACAGGGACGCCGGCAGGGATCGGAGAGCCGGTCTTTGATAAATTGGATGCTTCTCTTGCCAAGGCGATGCTTTCTATCGGGGCGGTCAAGGGCTTTGAGATCGGGGATGGATTTGCGGCAGCCACAAGCAATGGATCGACCAATAACGATGCTTTTAGCATGCGCGCCGGAGCGGTCGTTAAAAAGACCAACCATTCCGGTGGTGTGCTGGGCGGTATGAGCGATGGTGATGAGATCGTCTTTCGTGTGGCAGTCAAGCCGACACCTTCCATCAGCCAGCCGCAGGAGACTGTCGATATCCACGGACAGGAGCAACAGATCGAGATCCATGGCAGACATGATCCGGTCATCGTACCGCGTGCGGTCGTTGTCGTAGAGAGCATGGCAGCCATTACTTTAGTAGATGCCCTCTTTGCCAATATGAGTGCGAAGATGGACGGTATTATTGATTTTTACAAGAAATAAGGATTCCTATTTTATATAGAAAGAAAGAGATATGTATAAAGTTTTAAAAACAGAAGGAAGAGCAAAAAGAGCGACGATGGAGACGGTGCACGGAACCATCCAGACACCGGTCTTTATGAATGTGGGAACAGTCGCAGCAATCAAGGGTGCGGTATCGACGGATGATCTGCATGATATTGGTACACAGGTGCAGTTGTCCAATACTTATCATCTGCATGTGCGGACCGGGGACAAGACCATCAAGGAACTTGGCGGACTGCATAAGTTTATGGTATGGGATCGTCCGATCCTCACCGATTCCGGCGGATTTCAGGTATTTTCCCTGCGGGGACTGCGAAAGATCAAAGAGGAAGGCGTCTACTTCCAGTCCCATATTGACGGACACAAGATCTTTATGGGACCGGAAGAGAGTATGCAGATCCAGTCCAATCTGGGATCGACCATTGCCATGGCTTTTGACGAATGTCCGAGCAGCCGTGCCGACAGACAGTATGTGACGGATTCCGTCAATCGTACCACACGCTGGCTTGCCAGATGCAAGGCAGAGATGCAGCGGTTAAACGGTTTAGAGGATACGATCAACAAGAAGCAGTTGCTCTTTGGCATCAACCAGGGTGCTGTTTATTCCGATATCCGTATCGACCATGCCAAGCGTATTGCAGAGATGGATCTGGATGGTTATGCCATTGGCGGACTTGCCGTTGGTGAGACCCACGAGGAGATGTATCAGATCATCGAGGAGACAGTGCCTTTCCTGCCACAGGACAAGCCGACCTATCTGATGGGAGTCGGAACACCGGCAAATATCTTAGAGGGTGTGGAACGCGGTATTGATTTCTTTGACTGTGTGTATCCGAGCCGTAATGGTCGTCATGGTCATGTCTATACCGATCATGGCAAGTTGAACCTTTTCAATCAGAAATACGAAAAGGACATGCGACCGATCGAGGAGGGCTGCGGATGTCCTGCATGCCGTACTTACTCCAGAGCCTACATCCGTCATCTGCTCAAGGCAAAAGAGATGCTTGGTATGCGCCTTTGTGTTTTGCATAACCTGTATTTCTACAATCATATGATGGAAGAGATCCGGGATGCTTTGGATGCCGGAGATTTCGCCGGTTACAAGAAGCGCAAGTTGGAGGGCATGGAAGTTGGAGAGTAATTCTAAAAGTTTTATAAACTCATGGGAAATTATGGACAAATCCTTGCGAAATGTATAGGGATTTAGTACAATAAATAGAGTTTGAGGCATAAAGCCTCATGATTAGGAGGATTTTTTATTATGAATATTTTAATGAGTTCATCAGCAGGCGGTAATGCCTTGATGCCGATTATCTGGATCGTAATCTTATTTGCATTTATGTATTTCTTTATGATCCGTCCACAGCAGAAGGAGACAAAGGCGAAAAACACTATGATGTCATCACTGGCTGTAGGAGATACCGTTCTTACCACAAGTGGTTTTTATGGTGTTGTCATTGACATTGCAGAGGACACAGTGATCGTTGAGTTCGGCAGCAACAAGAACTGCCGTATCCCGATGCAGAAGGCTGCGATCTCCGCAGTAGAGAAGCCGGAGGATGCCGTAGAAAAGGAAGCTAAATAATCCGATCCACAGACTTTCAAGCAAAAGGTCAGATCTTATAGAGATTATCTATAGGATCTGACCTTTTTTGTTATTGTCCGCTTTTCAGTTGGATCAAGGAATCTACATAGGTATGTAGAGAAGTCAACTGGCTATTCGACAATGTAGATACGAACGACAGAACACTTTCCATGTTGATGCCGGCATCCTTGCTTTCGATACCATACAGGAAATAGTCGGCTGATTTGTCAAAGCATTTGCAAAGACTTGCCATGGTCAGTATCGACATATTCTTTTTCCCGTTTTCCAAATCGGAAATGTAGTTGATGGAGAGATCCATCTTTTCTGCAATCTCGGCCTGTGTCAGTCCAATGGACTTTCTACAGGATCGCATACGCTGTCCGATTTCTGTGGCAGATGTCATGTAATTCACAGGTCGTTCCCCCTTTACATAAAATTTACTCGACTCCCCACTTCCGGAAACACTAAGGATTTCGTGCGTTTCCAGATTTCTCCTTAATCATAAGGGGGAAACATTTAAGGTGGAACAAACTAGAAGAAATGTTAAATCGCTATAAGCGAAATAAATATAGACAAAAGAATGACAAAGGAGTATAATGAATATCCGAACAGGCGTATATTATAAGAAACCATAAAGTATATTGGAAAATATTGCCAGTTAGATAAGATTGATAAATTACAACTATAGTGGGAAATGAGAGTCATGAAGTCTATTAGCAGAGATTATGAAAAAACAGAAAAATTAAAGCTAAACTTAAAAATATCGGGGGGGGGGTACTGAGTGCTCAACCCTTGTTTTATAGATCTGGGAGTTGTGGCGTGCGTGGGAAACTGTGACACGCCATTTGTTATGTACAGAAACGTTATGCATTAGGTAGGAAAAATGAAGCAGGAAACAAAGAAAAGAGTCACATTTAAAATTGATATTTTCCTTATTGTCATACAGAGCATAGTAGCAGTCCTACTGGGAATTCAACTGATCCGTATGTCTATGGTACCGACCATGTACATGGTGCTGTATTTTGTGATCGTACTGGGCTTTGATCTGGTTCTGTTTTTCTGTGCCGGGAAAAGAAAAGGCGCATATGTGGGGATGATCCTGTCTGTCATTGTGACGGCAATACTTGTTTATGGACTTGTGGCAGTCTGGAAGTTAGATAGGACTTTACAGGATGTATCTTCGGACGAGCAGTTGGAAACGGTACAGATGTCGGTCTATGTCCGGGTGGATGATGAAGCACAAGACTTGAAGGATTTAGCAGGTCAGAGTGTCGGATATGTGACAGGGGATGAGGGTGCAGCCAGTGTGCAGAAGGTTTTGGATGAGAAGGTATCCGAAAAAGTATCTTATGCAGATTATGAAGATAGTTTCTTTTTGGCAGATGCGCTCTTAAAGTCTGAAGAACGCGCCATCATTATGAATAGTGCCTATGTGGATGTGATTGCCGATCAGGATGGTTATGAGGACTTCTCTAATGAAGTCAAGGAAATCTATACCATGGAGGTCAAGGTCAAGAAGATCTCACCTGCAGAGAGTAAGAAGCATAAGACCAAATATGAACTGCAATCCGACGAGAACAGTTTTGTTGTATATATCAGCGGTATCGATATGTGGGGTGGTGTTGGTGCAAGAAGCAGGAGTGATGTCAATATTCTGGCGGTCGTCAATACACAGACCGGAAAGGTGCAACTGATCAATACACCGCGTGACTATTATGTATATCTTCCAAATCAGGGAGCCAATGATAAATTGACGCATGCAGGTCTTTATGGAGTAGAG
>CAVGHS010000065.1:0-12102 GCA_963629085.1 bacterium | reverse complement strand
AATCCGATCTTTGTGGAGCATTTTATAGAACAATGTCGAAAGGAAAAAGCATGGCAGGAAAATTAGTTGGTGTGGGTGTCGGTCCGGGAGATCCGGAACTTTTAACGATAAAAGCATATAGGGCACTGGAAGCATGTGATCTTCTGGTTTTGCCTGCTAAGGCAAAGGCGGATTGCTATGCCTATCAGATCGCAGTGCAGGCAGTGCCACAGGTGGCAGACAAGATCTGCCTGTGCATGGATTTTCCTATGATCAAAGACAAGAAAGCACTGGATGCACAGATGGATCAAAATGCAGAAGAAATTATATCGTGGTTAAAGAATGACAAAAATATTGTTTTTGCTACAATTGGGGATCCGACCATTTATGCGACCTATCATTATATCCACAGACGTGTGGCAGCACAGGGCTATGAGGCAAAGATCATCAGTGGGATTCCTTCCTTTCTGGCAGTGGCAGCAAGACTTGGTATTTCACTGGCAGACCGGAACCAGCAGATCCATGTGATCCCGGGATCCTATGATGCAAAAGATGCAAAAGATTATCCGGGGACGCGGATCTATATGAAAGCGGGAAAAAGTCTGGTGCACTTAAAGGCAGGTCTGCAAAAAGAAGTGGAAAGCGGTAAGGCACTGGAGGTTTATGCCGTAGCAAATTGCGGGATGGAAAAAGAAAAGGTCATGATCGGTCTGGATGCCTTGGCAGAAGATGCAGGCTATCTTACCACGGTCATTGTAAAATAGGATGAGATATTGCTAAAAAAGTGTTACAATAGATGACAGAAATATTTTGTATGGTTTATAAAAATAAACTTTGGATTTAATAAACATGAGGTGAGCGAAATGAAAGAAGCATTTGTAGAGGGAATCCTTTTAGATGGCAGACAGGATATGGTGCCACAGAAAGACCGTGTTGTCTTGGTTGAAAATGGCAAGATCACAGGAATCGTAGATAAAGAAGATAAGGAAGCATATCAGGATTTTCAGATCATTGATCTGCAAGGGGCATATCTGATGCCGGGACTGGTCAATCTGCATGTGCATTTAGCGGGCTCCGGCAAACCCAAAAAGAAGCCGATCGATCCTGTTAAGTCTGTCAAGCAGATCACATCTTCAGGACTTATGCGTGCGGTCGGTCATGCCATGGTGGCAAATTTTGCCAAGACTCAACTTTTGAGTGGAACGACGACCATCCGTACCGTGGGTGGTATTGCAGATTTTGATACCAGAATCCGTGATGAGATCAATGCCGGAAAGCGTATCGGACCGCGTATCCTTGCCAGTGGTATGGCAATTTCGGTTCCGGGCGGACATATGGCAGGATCGCTGGCATATGTAGCACATAGCGCCGAGGAGGCAAGAGACTATGTGGATGTCATCGCAAAGGACAAGCCGGATCTGATCAAACTCATGATCACCGGTGGTGTCATGGATGCGGAAGTGGTCGGAGAACCTGGCGTGCTTCGTATGCCACCGGAGTATGTAAAGGCAGCCTGTGACCGGGCGCATGAACTGGGCTTTCAGGTGGCTGCCCATGTGGAGAGTCCAAAGGGCGTTGCCGTAGCATTGGAAAACGGTGTGGATTCGATCGAACATGGTGCCAAACCGGATGCACACATTGCAGCCTTATTTAAAGAAAAAGGTGCTTTTCAGGTAGCAACACTTTGTCCGGCACTGCCGTATGGTCTTTTTGATTGTCAGGTATCACATGCGACCAAGGAGCAAAAAGCAAACGGCAAGGTCGTCTTTGATGGTATCATTGAGATGGCAAAAGAAAATCTGGCACAGGGCGTTCCGGTGGGACTAGGTACGGACACGGCTTGTCCATTTGTGACCCAGTATGATATGTGGAGAGAACTGGATTTTTATGGAAAATATTGTGGGGTATCCAATGCCTTTGCCTTATATACCGGAACACTTTTGAATGCGACGCTTGCCGGCGTGGGCGATGTCACAGGCTCTATTGAGGTCGGAAAGTGTGCGGATATGATCGTGACCAAGGGAAATCCGCTGGAGGATCTTTCTGTCCTGCGTCATGTGGAGATGGTCGTAAAAGATGGCATTATCTACGATCATCCGCAGGTCAAGAAGATCCCGGAAGTGGAAGTTGAGATGGATAAATTCAATCGGGCCAAATAAGGAGCAACCATGCAGTCAGACAGAGAGTTAAGAGAGCAGTTACGAAATATCGATCACAAGTCCTACCCACAGTATAAATCTTTAAAGGGCAGTTATCGATTTGCACAATACATATTACATATCGATCATGTGCAGGGAGATCCTTTTGCGGCACCGTCCGATGTGCGTGTGACCGTCGATGTAGCAAAGGCGGGATTTCCTGACTTTGCCATGAAAGATGACCTGACGAGAGAGGGACTGGCAGATATTTTGCTGCGGGAGTTTGCAAGGCAGGTCAATGCCTTTTCTTTTAAGGCAAAAGGATCCGGTAAGAGCGGGTTGATCTCCGTTTCTCATCCGGGGCAGGAAGTTTTGCGGCGGACAGCATGCCAAGTCAAGACCAATGAGATCATCGTGCGTTTTTCCATCGGTTTTCCGGCAAATGGCAGGACCATCAATGCCAGAGAACTGGATAAGATCCTCTTTGATTTTCTGCCGGTCTGTGTGGACAAGGCTTTGTATTATAAAAATCTGGATGCGACGCGGATCAAAGAAGCGATCGATCTGGCAGAAGACCAAAGAGCGATCCGTCAGCAGTTAAAAGAGAAAGGTCTGGTCGCCTTTGTTGCCAATGGTTCTGTTTTGCCAAGAGAAAGCGGGATTTCCTCCCGTCCTATGAAGGGTGCTAAGGCATTTGTATCGCCGGAATCTTTACAGATCACACTGGAATTGCCCCATAAAGGAAAGATCGAGGGCATGGGCGTGAAACAGGGGATTACCCTGATCGTCGGTGGCGGTTATCACGGCAAGTCTACCCTATTAAATGCCTTAGAACTTGGTGTTTACGATCATATTGCAGGTGATGGCAGAGAGTATGTCATTGCAGATGCTACGGCACTCAAACTGCGTGCTGAGGATGGCAGATTTATCAAAAATGTAGATATCTCCATGTTTATCAATGATCTGCCAAATGGCAGGGATACCCATGACTTTTCTACGAAAGATGCCAGCGGCAGTACGTCGCAGGCGGCTGGAATTGTTGAAGGAATCGAGGCAGGCAGTCATCTGTTTTTACTGGATGAAGATACTTCCGCGACGAATTTTATGGTGCGGGATGCTTTCATGCAAAAGGTTGTAAGTCCCGACCAGGAGCCGATCACACCGTTTTTGGCAAGAGCAAGGGATCTCTACGAAAAGATGGATATTTCGACCATTTTGGTTGCCGGAAGTTCGGGAGCCTTTTTCCATATTGCGGACACTGTGATCCAGATGGATCAGTATGTGCCTCTTGACATTACAAAAAAGGCAAAAGATCTGTGTCAGGATTTCCCGATCACAGAAGATAGAGCAAAGCCCTTTGCAAAGCCTGTACTCCATCGCATCATGGAAAAGGATAAAAATGGAGCCGTCAAGCACAGAGATTACCGGTCAGGGGCGGTAAAAAAAGATGCGCCAGAACGCTTGAAGGTCAAGACCATGGGCGTGGATGGCTTCTCACTGGGAAAGCAAAATGTCGACCTGCGCTATCTGGAACAAGTGATCGACAGTGAGCAGACAGCGGCATTGGGGCAACTTTTAAAATACGCCGTAGAAAATCTGGTGGATGGAAAAAGAAGCATTTCGGATGTCGTGGAATATCTGCAAGGCAAACTGGACCAGGAGGGCATGCAGTTTGTGGCAGGATCCGGAGCACTTTCCGGTGGCTATGCCATTCCCAGAAAGCAGGAGATCTTTTCCTGTTTTAACCGATATCGTGTTTGAGGCTTGACCTTACAATTATTGTAGGGTTTAGAGTCTTTCCTTGGAGAAAGAAAGGGAAAGACAATGGAAAGAAATCTTACGTCGGGAAGTATAGCAAAAAACATGCTGTTTTTTGCACTTCCTTACTTGTTATCTTATTTTTTACAAACACTTTATGGCATGGCAGACCTCTTTATCACTGGGCAGTTCTATGGCGTGGACAGTATTACAGCCGTATCCAATGGTAGTCAGATCATGCATATGTTGACGGTCATTATCGTAGGGCTTGCCATGGGAACAACGGTCATCATCGGGCGGCAGGTCGGCGGGAAACATTTGGAAAAAGCGGCGGATGCCATTGGCAATACAGTCACCTTGTTTTTGATCGCATCGATCGTATTGATGGGACTGCTCCTTGTATTGCGCAGACCTATCCTTGTCTTGATCGGAGTGCCCCGGGAAGCCATCGCAGGCACGGTAGCCTATCTTACCATTACCTTTATTGGTATTCCTTTTATTACGGCTTACAATATCATCAGTTCGATTTTCCGGGGACTGGGGGATTCTAAGACACCCATGTATTTTATCGGGATTGCCTGTGTTGTAAATATCCTATTAGATTATGTGCTGATGGGGTACTTTCATCTGGGACCGGAAGGGGCGGCGCTGGGAACAACACTCTCGCAGACCTTTAGTGTGATCATTGCCCTGTGGTCCATGAAAAAAAGAGATACCGGTATCCATCTGAAAAAAGAAAACTTTATCCCAAGATGGGAAGTGCTTGGCGGCATTTTGAAGATCGGGATCCCGGTGGCAGTGCAGGATGGTTGTATTCAGGTAGCCTTTATGATCATTACCGTGATTGCAAACCATCGTGGTTTGAACGACGCTGCGGCAGTCGGCATTGTGGAAAAGATCATCAGTGCTATATTTATCGTGCCATCCTCCATGTTGGCGACCGTTTCGACCCTGTCTGCACAGAATTTAGGGGCAGGAAAATGTGACCGCGCGGCAAAGACACTGCGCTATGCAACGATAGTCAGTTGCATTTATGGCATATGTGCCACGGTGGTGACTTTAGCGTTAGGAGAGCAACTGATCGGGCTGTTTACGGCAGATCAAATGGTGGTCATGCTTGGCACCCAGTATATCAGTTCTTACATATTTGACAGTATTTTGGCAGGCATCCATTTTTGTTTTACCGGATATTTTTGTGCCTATGGCAAGTCTTATATCGGATTTATTCATAATATTTTAGCCATCACCCTGGTGCGTGTGCCCGGCTCTTACCTTTTGTCCAAATGGTATCCGAACACCCTGTTTCCTATGGGATTGGCGGCGCCGGTTGGATCACTTTTGTCCGTTATCATCTGCCTGTTCGTTTATTTTTGGATGAAAAAGCGGGGCTATTTATCGCGCGCACATATATAAAAATGAGAGGAAGAATCTGTGGAAGAGGAAAAGTTATTTCGGATCGGTGAAGTGGCAAAGATGTTTCATATCAGTATGGGTACACTGCGTCATTATGAGCAGACCGGACTGGTCCTGCCGGAAAAGATTGATGAACAAAACGGTTACCGGTATTATAGCATCAAGCAGTTGGAGGAACTCAACACCATCCGTTATCTGCGGGTTTTAGGTCTGCCTCTGCCACAGATCGCTGAGTTTCTGGCAAACCGTGATACACAGATCATGGAAGAAAAACTCCTGCATCAAAAGGAACTGGTGCAGCAAAAACAAAAGGAATTGGAACAGATCGAAAAGAAGATCGATCACAGGCTGGAAAATCTGCGGGACGCGTTGCACTCGCAGTTGGATCAGATCGAGGAGGCAGAGATCCCCAAGAGCCGTCTGGTCTTATTGGAGGATGACCTGCAATTACACTCTTATCTGGACTTGGAATATGCGATCCGTAAACTGCAAAAGGATCAGAAAGATGCGCTGGCATTTTTGGGAAAAGTCGGTGTGGGGATTGCAAAAGATCGGTTGGAGGCGAAAAAGTTTGACTGGTATCAGATTGCTTTTTTGATATTAGATGATGAAGACCATTATGTGGGACAGGTGACAAGGATGCCGAGACAGGATTGTCTCATGATCCGTTTTCGCGGCGGACATCAGGAAGCACCGGTCTACTATCAAAAACTGATGGACTATGTCCAGGCACATCATTATGAAATTGCCGGTTTTTCCAGAGAGATCACATTGATCGATGATGGACTGACCAATGACCGGGGAAAATTTGTGACAGAGATCCGTATACCGATCTGTTAATGGGGGAGACACCAGGTGTCTTCCTTTTTTGTGCGAGATTCTATTATATATGATAAAAATATGACATAAATAGGATGGTTTATGACATTTTCATGGCAGGTTACAACAGATATAATAAGAATAAGTTAGGAATCCTGTTTGGGGATATATAGAAGAAAAGAGGAGTGTCTATGAGAAAAATTGATTTCAACCGGGATTGGACCGTACAAAAAGAAGGACAGGACAAAGTTGAGCAGGTCAATCTGCCACATGATGCCATGCTCTATGAGAAGCGGGCAAAAGAGAATAAGACAGCCAGTGCCAGCGCTTATTTTGAGGGAGGAAAATATATTTATAAGAAGATATGGAATGTAAGCGGGGATGAGACAAAACAGACCAATATCTTAGAATTTGAAGGCGTTTATCAGAATGCGCGCGTTCTTTTGAATGGCAAGCAGATCGCAGAAAGACCCTATGGTTATACGAATTTTTATGTGGATCTGACAGATCTTTTGACGGTCGGTCCAAATGAGATCCAAGTGATCGCGGACAATGCCGATGTGCCAAACAGCAGATGGTATTCCGGCAGTGGCATTTATCGTCCGGTGTCACTTTATACGGCGGGAGCATCTTATATCAAGCCGGAGGGAATCAAGGTGCAGGTACTCGATCAGGAATGTATCTGTCTGCGTCTTGCCTGTGTGGCGGAATATGCAAAGGCAAAGATCACGATCTTCGATCAGGATGCAGTTGTGACGGATATGGTCGTGGATGATCTGTCACGCTTGCAGACAGAGGGGATCACGATCATGATACCGAATGCAAAACTCTGGACTGCCGAGAATCCGCATCTTTATGACATCAAGGCAGAACTTGTGCAGGACGGCAAGGTACTTGATAGCGATGAAAGTCATTTTGGTATGCGTACCCTTGCCTGGGGCAAAGACGGATTTCTGGTCAATGGCAAAGAAGTCCTCTTTCGCGGAGCCTGTATCCATCATGATAATGGTGTACTGGGTGCTTGTGGATTTGCGGATGCCGAGATCCGGCGCGTGCGTATCTTAAAAGAAGCCGGATTCAATGCTATCCGTTCTGCACACAACCCGATTTCAAAGGCAATGCTGGATGCCTGCGATGCGATGGGCATGTATGTGATGGATGAGACCTTTGATATGTGGCTGGTCCACAAAAATCCATACGACTATGCCGGTGATAAATTCAAGGAATGGTGGAAAGCAGATACGGAGGCAATGATCTCCAAGGATTACAACCATCCGTCTGTTGTCATGTATTCGATCGGCAATGAGATCACAGAACTCGGTATGGAGGACGGGCAGAATCAGGCGAAAGTCATGGTGGATTTTTGTCATGCTAAAGATAAGACGCGTCCGGTGACCGCAGGGATCAACCTGATGCTTGCTATGATGGCTGGCGGCAAAAAGAGCATTTACGGAACCGATGACAAGGGGCAGGTCAAGGAAAGCGGAGCAGGTGGTATGGATGCTATGCCGACTTCTGATTTCTTTAACCTGCTTATGAATAAGATGGGAAAACTTATGACGAAGGCAGCATCTTCCAAAAAGGCAAATGCTGTGGCTGTCAAGATGCGCGAGATTTTTGATATTCCGGGATACAATTATGCGACCAGCCGCTATGAAAAAGATGCCAAAGAGTGCCCGGATCAGGCAACGACCGGATCGGAAACTCTGCCACAATCTTTGTATGAAAACTGGCAGTTGGTAAAGAAACTTCCGACCATGACAGGTGATTTCATGTGGACAGGCTGGGACTATCTGGGCGAGTCCGGTATTGGTACGGTGCGCTATGTCGATAAAAAGACAAAAGAAAACATTGATCCGGGACTTATCATGACAGGTGGCCCGGGAATCATTGACATCTGTGGAAAGATGCGTCCGGAGGTCGGCTGGGGCAAGATCATCTGGGGCTTGCAGGATGTGCCGACACTGGGCGTAGATCCGCTGACCCATGCGGATCATTTCCAGTCGCTCTCCATGTGGCGTACCACGGATGCCGTGGAGAGTTGGTCTTGGGAAGGCTGTGAAGGAAAACGTACGATGGCAACCGTCTATTCCGATGCGCCGGTGGTAGAACTTTTGGTAAACGGACAGAGTCTGGGAAAGAAAAAGACCAGGCAGGATATGGCGAAGTTTAAGAAAGTGACCTATCAAGAGGGGCAGATCGAGGCAGTGGCATACGATGCCTCCGGCAAGGAAACAGGAAGAAGCAAACTGACCTCTGCGGTAGGAAAGACCAAGATTTCCTTAAGACCGGAATGTCAGAGCCTGCGGGCAAACGGACAGGATCTTTGCTTTTTGAATATTGATCTGG
This sequence comes from bacterium, assembly GCA_963629085.1. Taxonomy (GTDB): domain Bacteria; phylum Bacillota; class Clostridia; order Lachnospirales; family Lachnospiraceae; genus Pararoseburia. The sequence continues at coordinate 3,646 of CAVGHS010000065.1, read as the reverse complement.
TGGGCGAAAACGGTATTACCAAATCGTCTGTCGATCAGGTCTTAAAGGTGGAAGTCACAGGTGCCGGATGTTTGCAGGGATATGGCTCTGCAAGACCAAATATCCCGGATAATTTTGTGAGTGATACCCACAAGACATTTCTTGGCAAGTCCCTTGCCGTGATCCGTGCCGGATATGAGGCGGGAAGTATTCATGTAAAAGTCTCCGGAGAAGGCTTGGAGCCTGTCGAGATGGATATAACCGTTGCATAAAATAATCCGCTATTTTTTATAAGAGTATGTTAAAATGACATTAGTTAGTAAGTGCTGGCTAATGTCATTTTTTATTGGCGCGAGAATATGCTAAAGCACATGCTGTTTTACAAGAAGGAGGGGGATAAAATGGGGGCATTACATATCTTACTTATCATTGTGATCGTGCTGGTCGTATTGCTGTTTTTTGTGTCTGTCGGTCTGTGTACCTATGCCGTTTTTCCAAAAAGATTTGGACTGGAAGATACTAAAAAGATCGAGTTGGGAAAGCCATATTTGAAGGGCATGGAGTTTCCGGCAAAAGAAGTCTATACGGTGCACTCTTATGATGATTATGTCTTACATGCGGAGTACATCGAGACAGATTCGCAGTCGAAAAAATTTGTGATCATCAGTCACGGCTATACTTATACCAGATATGGATCTTATAAGTATGTTTATCTATTCCAGAAGTTGGGCTTCAACTGCATTATCTATGATGACAGGGGGCATGGCGAAAATAAGAGGTGTCGCTGTATGTTTGGCATCCGGGAGTCAAAAGATCTTTTGGCAATGATCGATGATACTTACAGACGGTTTGGGGATGACATTCTTTTGGGACTGCATGGAGAATCCATGGGATCGGGGCTGAGCCTTATGGCTTTGCAGTATAAGCCTAAGGTCAAGTTTTTGGTAGCGGACTGTGGCTATGGCAGATTGTTGGAGGTCTTGTGTGGAAAGGTCAAAGAAATTTTCCATTTGCCGGGTGTTTTTGCTTATCCGGCATCCTGGGTGTGCAGGATCTTGTATGGATTTTCTCTGGCAAAAGTCAGTCCGGAGGAGTCCTTGTATGACAATGAGATCCCGGTCTGCTTTATCCATGGGGAAGATGATAATTTCATTCCATGCAGCCAGAGTCAAAGAATGCATAAGATAAATAAGGGCTATAGTGAACTGCATACATTTCCGGGGGCAGATCATGCGCAGTCACTGGATTCCGATGTGGAACGTTATGAGGGTGTTTTGAGAGATTTTGTAGCAAAAGTAATGTAAAAATGGGGGTAAGATGATGAAAGAAGAGAAGGTAAGTGTAAGCAGTAAGTTTTGGTTGTGCAGTGCAGACTGTTTGTGTGGGACATTGTCCGGTCTGATCACCGGGGGAGGCATGACCTATTTTTATACCAAATATCTAGGATTGGATGAAGGACTGGCGAGTATCGTCTGGATGATATTTGCGGTCTGGAATGCTTTGAATGATCCTTTGTTTGGCTATATTTCGGATCGGACGAAATCAAAACTGGGACGAAGGATTCCCTATATCCGTTATGGTGCGCTACTCTATGGCGTGATCTTTATCTTGAGTTGGTTCTTGTGGCCTTTTGGCGGCAGCCAGACTGCACTCTTTGTGCAGATGCTGGTGTCACTCTTTTTCTTTGATACTTTCTATACGGCAATCGCCACGTCTTTGTATGTACTTCCTTATACAATGGCAGAGAGTAATCAGGCAAGAAGCGGGATCTTTATCTGGAAGATCTTCTTTACCCTCTTGTCGCTGGCAGCACCACTTGTCCTTTTTCCTCTGGTCAGACCGGATGTGGGAGAAAGTGCAAGGACTTTCCAGACCATTATGATCGTGTTGGGGCTGGTCACAACTCTGGTAATCTTCTTTTCCACTTTCTTTTATAAAGAAAAATATACATCCGATGCTGAGGAAGCACCGGGGCTCTGGGAGTCCATCTGTCAGTGTTTTAAAAACAGGGCATTTCTGGTGTATGAAGTTATTAGTTTTACGGTTATTTTTGTACAGACCATTTTGATGCAGGGCGTGATCTATTACTTTGATGAATTCACGGTGCCGATGACACTGGCTTATGCAAGTCTTGGCATTGGTGCTGTGTGCGGTATCATTCTTTGGAACAAGAGCATGGGAAAGATCGGTGTTGCCAAGTGCATTATAGTGATGAGCGTCGCCTTTGCGGCAGGAGCGCTCTTAGTTATTTTTGCAGGACAATATGTCATTCCTGCCATGATCGCCTTCTTTATCATCGGTTTGGGCTTTTCCGGTGGTATGTATCTGGTGCCGCTGATGAACGGCGAGGTGATCGATTATGATGAAGCCAAGACCGGATTTCGTAGAGAGGGCATGTATGCAGGTGTCAACAGCCTGATCACGAAACCGGCGATCAGTTTTGCCAATGCAGCCTTTGTCATGATCATCGGATGGTTTGGCTATGACAATGCTGTCAAAGCAGGGGCACAGGATGCTATGGCAAAGTTTGGCGTCAAGGTTGCCTGGATGGCACTGCCGGCATTGCTCTTTATTATTTCTGCAATCGCTATGAAAGCCTATCCGCTGGTCGGAGAGGAATGGAAGAAGATGAAAGAGGAGTTGAGCCGGAAGCATGAAGGGGAGAGGTAAGGATTAATTTGATCATGATATGGTTTAATTTCGTCAAAATGTAAAAAATGACGAAATTGAACTTGGATTTGACGTAATAACGTTATACAATTTAGTTAGAAGAAACAAAGATATTTGATGCATTAATATAATGATATTTTTGGTAGAATTTTAAAAATGCAATTGATAGAGGACAGAATATGGCATTAATGACAGTATATCATGGTGGATATCAGGCAGTTGAAAAGCCGGAGATAAGGATAAATAAGAATACAAAGGATTTCGGGACAGGTTTTTATTGTACGATTATAAAGGAACAGGCACAGAGATGGGCGAGACGTTACAATACAAAAATCGTATCAATATATGACGTAAAGATTCCATCAGGTTTAAAAGTATTAGAATTTAAAGAAATGACAGAAGAATGGTTGGATTTTATTGTTGCATGCAGAAGTGGACAACCACATGACTACGATATTGTGATTGGGGCTATGGCTGATGATCAGATATATACTTATGTATCCGATTATATTGATGGAACCATAACAAGAGAGCAGTTCTGGGTTTTAGCAAAGTTCAAATATCCAACACATCAAATTGTATTCTGTACAGAAGAGGCATTAATGTGTTTGACATATAGAGGATTTGAGGAGGTACGCTAATGGTTGGTCAAGGAAGAGAATCAAAAGAAGACAACAATCTTTTCTTTACCTGCTCTTTGATCGAATATATTGCGCGTAAGACGAAAAATATTCGATCAGAAGTAGTGAATCAACTTGGGAAAGACAGAATTAGTAAGATTTACGACCTTGCGGATGTATACCATTGCGATAACATCGATACGGTAAGTGAGGATTTTATTAATGATGCCCAGATAGTTCCTGGCAATTTTGATAATATAGCAGTTTGCGGTTATGCAGTTCCTTCACATTGGGACATTGGTAAAGTATATAAGCGCCTAATCAAAATGGTCGCAAAAGAAGAAAAAATTGAAATCGTTGATGCACTGATAGAAGTA
>CAVGHS010000064.1:0-12519 GCA_963629085.1 bacterium | reverse complement strand
CTGTCTGGAAATACACCAGTCGCGGATATTCTCCAACCAGTGTAAATATGTCTTATCATAATTCTTTGGTACGAACTGCAATTCGCCTGTCTTGATGGCATCGACAGCCGGCTTTGCCAATTCTTCCATGGCAACGAACCACTGCGGCTTTACCATAGGCTCAACCGTCGTCTTACATCTGTCATGGGTACCGACATTGTGAACATGGTCTTCAATACCGACAAGCAGTCCCATCTCATCCATCTTCCGGACGATGATCTTACGAGCCTCGTAGCGATCCATACCTTCAAACTCGCCACCATTGCTATTGATGGTCGCATCATCATTCAAGATATTGATCACCGGAAGGTCATGGCGCTTACCGACCTCAAAATCGTTCGGGTCATGTGCCGGTGTGATCTTAACGACACCGGTTCCAAATTCCATGTCTACATACTCGTCTGCAATAACCGGGATCTCACGGTTCATAAACGGAAGCATAACGGTCTTGCCTACGATATCTTTGTAACGATCGTCTGCCGGATTGACTGCCACTGCGGTATCTCCCAACATAGTCTCCGGACGGGTCGTAGCAAATTCTACATATCTGCCCGGCTCTCCAACGATCTCGTATTTCATGTGCCAGAAATGTCCGGCCTGCTCTACGTGCTCTACCTCTGCATCAGAGATCGAGGTCTGACATACCGGACACCAGTTGATGATACGGTTGCCCTTATAGATATAGCCCTCGTTATACAACTTAACAAAGACTTCCTCGACTGCCTTAGAACAGCCCTCATCCATGGTGAAACGTTCTCTCTGCCAGTCAGCAGAAGAGCCCATGCGCTTGAGCTGCCTTATGATACGTCCGCCATACTCCTCACGCCACTTCCAACATTCGTCCAAAAATCCGTCACGTCCTAAGTCATCCTTGTTGATGCCCTGCTTTTTCAGATGCTCGATGACCTTGACCTCTGTCGCGATAGCCGCATGGTCAGTGCCCGGCTGCCAGAGGGCATTGTATCCCTGCATTCTCTTGTAGCGGATCAAAATATCCTGCATGGTATTATCTAAAGCATGTCCCATGTGGAGCTGACCGGTGATATTTGGAGGTGGCATCACGATGGTAAATGGTTTCTTGCTGCGGTCTGCCTCAGCGTGAAAATAGCCATTATCCTCCCATTTTTTGTAAAGTCTGTCTTCCAACCCACTCGGGTCATAGGTCTTTGCTAATTCTTTGCTCATTTTATCTATTATTCCTTTCCGCATAGGTGGATCTACTCCTCGCCTATGTTACCATCTTATCTATACTATCTTATAAGGAAACAGGGGAAAAATCAACTGCCTTTTTCTCATTCCCGGTTAAATCCATAGGGTGTTTTACTCCGCCATTTAAAAATCAGATTTGGCAGAAAAATGTCCAGATTGCGCAAGGTGGAAAATGCCTTTGTCATGGCACTGCCACTGCGAAAGGTATCCTTGTAGGAAATCGTCCGCCGTAACAGCCGGATATCTTTCGGATTCATGACCTTTTCTTTTTCCAGAGCATCCACAAATTCATAGGTAGAGGCGTCCATTTTCTTGGAATCCGCGGATAAGTTCTGTGCCGTATAACCATGCACATAAAGCGGCTGGTCTACAAAAGAAAACGGTGTCCGCCGGCAAAGCAAAAGCAGCCAGAGGAAATAATCGTCCGAACCGTTCTTTTTTCCTATGTGTTTAAGCCACATATCGGGGATCATAGCCTTGGGGATCAAACACTGTCCCGGAGAGATGATCTGATTGCCGACGCGAAGATAGGTCTTGTAATCGCCGACTAATTTCTTATGGTAATCTGTGCGATACCACAAGACCTCTCCCTCCTTTTGCTCCATGACAGCATTGGATACCAGAACCGGATAGCGCATGATCTGTGCGATCTTTGTCCGGGCAAATTTCTGACCAAGCGTCGCGTGTACCTTATCTGCTTCTGTCTGGTATTTTTTCATAGTCGCTATAAAAGTTGCGACCGCATCGTCACGCAGGCGGTCATCCTGATCTAAAAAGATCACATAGTCTCCTGTGCAGAGGGAAAGTCCCCGTACGCGTGCCGCGTGGATCCCGCCATTTTGCTTCTGGTCGTGGACCCAGATATTGCAATCGCCGCCATCTTCCGGCAGGGCAACGCTTTCTTCCGGGCTGTCGTTTACGATCACGGCTTCCAATTCATCCGAACTCTCCAGTTTTTTCTGGTTGGTACGGATCATTTTTTTATAATCTGCCATATAAGCATTTCCCTTATAAAAGGCAGTGATAATACTTACTTTCATTAAAAACTTGCTCCATATTTTTTGCCAAAGAACTTTGCTTTCAGGAAAGCGCCGCCCTTTTTCAACCAATTGACCGGCTCCATGTGCATGGTCGTCACTTCCTTGATGCGTGGTGCCTCTTGGCTCTCTTTATGTTTGCACAGCCAGACATTAAAGAGGATCTCGCTGACACGCCCAAAGAGTCTTGCCTCAAAGGCACTCATGCTTTTCAGTTCTTCCTGCATGGCATCTTCTAAATCTGCCAGGATCGGGAAAAGCCATTTGCAGTAGGCATCCAGATATTCCTTCCTCATGATGCACATATTAAACATATAGCCCCAGGTTGATGCATAGACTTTTTTGCATGCCGCATCATATTCCGGGCATTTGCTGTGAATGATCTCCTGTGCCAGATCCAGATGCCTGGCATCCAGCGTATGCGCATAGTGTGAATACAGGGATTCAATATAATACTTACGCTTTGCCGGCACGACGATATCATAAGCATCCATGAGTGCTTCTGCTTCTGTTGTCGTCAAGACACACTGCATCCGATCTTTTTCATGTGCCTTTCGATAAGAGCGGCTCTTATCTGTAAAATATCTGCGGTAATGCACCAGTCCGATGGCATCTGCATCCAGATTTTTCCATGCCCAGTAGAGGCCGGTCAGTTCGCAGTAGGTCGGATTCTTTGCTGATATATTCTCGCCTGTATCATCGGGCGTAAGTCCCGGAATACTCTTTTTCCCTTCTGCCCCCACATGCAAGGGCAGATAAACCGGTTCTGTCGGTGTTTCATATGGCTTATGCATGGCAATGATGATCTTTGTTTGCATAGAGAACTCTCCAAATCATAGTTTTTTATATTATAGCATAAAAAGGACACCGTAAGATATCATTCTTACGGTGTCCTTTTTCCGGTATTCATGCCATCACACATCGCCATCGTCGTCATCTGCGATCGTATTGGCAACCGCTGCGCTCGCGCCCGCCACTGCCGATACCACCACAACCACGGCAACGATAACAACAAATAAGATCAGTATGGCAAAAAAGATCAAAAACCCCATCTCTGTCATTCTACCCACCTCCAAAAACAACTAAGCACAGTATAACACACCGGGATGGAAATTACACATATTTGTTTTATTTTCTATCTTTACCGATTCTGTTTTAACTTGACATAGGCGCCTGCCATATGTTCTTTCGCCCAGGCGATCTCCTTGGCTCTGCGATATGCACCATTGATATCGCCCCGCACCAATGGCGCATAGAGGATCTTTGCCACATGACCGTCCTCCGGCAGATGACGACGCAGTCTGCCGTACAAAGGACCTTCCAGTTCTGCCCGCGCCTTTGCCATGACCTCGCGCTTGCTGTCACCGTGCTGTATGCCTCTGACCATGGATGACTGGAAAGACCGGAAATATACTCCTGCCATGACCTCATGCAGGCGCATACGCCATGCGCCAACATCCAGATTTTCCAAGCCACCGATCTCTCCCCTGGTCATGCCCTCGGTCACCTTCTGGATCTTTCGCATCTGCATATTAAGGAATGCCTGCACTCTGGTCTTTTGCAGGGCAAAATATTCCGGCAGATACTTGTCCGTCAAACGACTCTGTCCGCGGTTGGCATAATGGTACAAAATGTCCGGCAGCGTCAAAATACTGCACATAGCCCCCGCCGCCTGCACATTAAATAAAATATCCTCAATGTGGACAATATTCTGAAACTGTAATTTCTGTTCCTGTATAAAGGAAAGACGGTATGCCTTATTCCATGCATAGCCAAACATGGTCTCATGCTCCAGTTCTATGATATAAGGGTAGGCATAGGCAAGGGGACTTTTCCATCCCTGTACATCGTCATGGATACAGTCTGAAAAATAATGTAATTCCGGTGTCTTCTGCACCTGATAGGACAGGTCATTTTTCTGATAGTAGTCCTCGGTATAGCCAAAGACGACCATATCTGCCGGCTGCTCGTCCAGTGCATGATAAAGCCTTTCCAAAAGGGTCTTTTCCACGCCATCATCCGCGTCCAAGAACAGGATATAGTCTCCGGCTGCGTGGGAGATTCCGGTATTGCGCGCCATGCTGAGCCCCTCGTTCTCCGGCTTGTGGATCACGACATAGTCCGCCTGCTTACCGCGAAATGCCTGTAAATAGGACTCTGCCACCGCCCCCGTCCGGTCTGTGGCGCAATCGTCCACAACGATCACCTCAAAATTACTATAGGTCTGTTCCAGAAGATCCTGCAATAATCCCGGCAGATAGTCCTCGACATTGTATGCCGGAATCACCACAGAAAATTTGATCTGTCCTGTCATCTTTTTGCTCCTTATTTTTGCTACTTTCTATCATAATGCATAGGATGCGCTTTCGTCTACTGCTTTATCAACTTTCCTCCATACGCAAAAATGCCAGTGGGCAAAAGCCCTCTGGCATTTTCACACATTTTATTTATGCATCCCGATATCTGTGAGTATGCAGATATCTTCGTAAAGGAGTTCCAAACAGCCCGCGCCCAACTTGGGAGTTTTACAAAGGGCGCATGCTGTAATTGGTAAACTTATCGGTAAATGATCCCTTATTTCTTTTCCGGTGGGGCACAAGAACTACAACCGCCGCACGATCCACAGTCACCGGAGCATAAGCCTTTGCCGGATTTCTTCTTTTTGATCATACTGTGTAATATTGCTGAAACAATAGCGATCAGTACAAGTAATACAATGATTGTTCCCATATCATTCACCTCGAAACCGGCTCATAAGAGCCACATTTTATTTATTGATTGCTGCATACTTATCCTTGCGGAACAAGAGATAGATGAATCCGATGATAAAGATAAATGCAACAACAGTTCCAAATCCAAAGACACCAGCAGTAAAGAGTGTTCCGATCTGGTAGATGCACATTGCTACGATGTAAGCAAGTACGCACTGATATCCGATGGCAAACCAGAACCACTTTGGATTGTTCATTTCTCTCTTAATAGCACCCATTGCTGCGAAACATGGTGCACAGAGAAGGTTGAATACCAAGTAACCATAAGCAGCTACCGGAGTCATTACCTGTGCCAGATTGCCCCATACTTCGGAACCATCTTCTGCAACTTCTGCAAATCCATAAAGCATACCAAAGGTAGCAACAACGTTTTCCTTTGCGATCAGACCGGATACGGCTGCAACTGCCATCTTCCATCCCTGACCTGCCTGTGTCCATCCAAGCGGTGCGAACATCCAAGCGATCGCTGTACCGATCTTAGCAAGAATACTTGCATCCAACTGCTCTGCCTCGAGCATACCGAAGGATCCGTTGATCCATCCGAAACTCATCAGGAACCAGAGTACGATGGTAGATAAGAGGATGATGGTACCAGCCTTCTTGATGAAAGACCAGCCACGTTCCCACATACTACGAAGTACGCTGCCAACGGTTGGCCAGTGATAAGCAGGAAGTTCCATAACGAATGGAGCCGGATCGCCGGAGAACATCTTTGTCTTTTTCAAGATGATACCGGAGCAGATGATCGCTGCCATACCTACGAAATATGCACTCCATGAAACCCAACCAGAGTTATCAAAGAAAGCACCGGCGATCAAAGCGATGATCGGCAGTTTTGCTCCACATGGGATAAAGGTCGTTGTCATGATGGTCATCTTACGGTCACGGTCGTTTTCGATCGTTCTACTAGCCATGATTCCAGGAACGCCACATCCGGTACCGATCAGCATCGGGATGAAAGACTTTCCGGAAAGACCAAACTTACGGAAGATTCTGTCCATAACGAAAGCAACACGCGCCATATATCCACATCCTTCCAGGAATCCCAGGAAGATGAAGAGTACTAACATCTGCGGAACGAATCCAAGGACTGCACCAACACCGGCAACAATACCGTCTAAGATCAATCCCTGTAACCAATCAGCACAGTTGATAGAAACCAGGAAATGCTCGATTGCCGGAGGAATGATCTCACCGAAGAGTACATCATTGGTCCAGTCGGTCAGGAATCCACCAACGGTTGTAATAGATACATAATAAACAAGCCACATAACTGCTGCAAAGATTGGCAGACCAAGAATACGGTTGGTCACGATCCTATCGATCTTATCAGAAGTGGTGAGGGCACCGGCATGCGCTTTCTTGATACAATCATTGATAATGGTTCCAATGTAGTTGTATCTCTCACCTGTGATGATAGACTCTGCATCATCATCCAATTCTTCCTCACAGGAAACAATATCTTTTTCGATATGAGCGATGATGTCCTGTGATAAGCCTAACTTCTCCTGTACCTTGGAATCACGTTCAAATAACTTGATCGCATACCAACGCTGCAGGTTCTCATCTGAAATGTTATGTAAGCAAAGTTCTTCGATATGAGCAAATGCATGCTCTACAGAACCATTGAAAGAATGCTTAGCCTTCTGAGACTTCTTAGAAGTAGCGGCAATGGCTCTTGCTGCTGCATCCTCTACACCGGTTCCCTTTAATGCGGAGATCTCTACGACCTCAACACCAAGTTCTTCGGCAAGTCTCTTGGAGTTGATCTGGTCACCATTCTTGGCAACAACGTCGATCATGTTGATCGCAACAACGACCGGGATTCCAAGTTCTACCAACTGTGTTGTCAGATAAAGGTTTCTCTCTAAGTTGGTACCATCAACAATATTTAAAATGGCATCCGGATGCTCGTCGATCAGATAATTTCTGGCAACGACTTCCTCCAATGTATAAGGGGACAAAGAATAAATACCAGGTAAGTCAGTGATGGTAACTTCCTTATCTCCTTTGTATTTTCCTTCTTTCTTTTCTACGGTAACACCCGGCCAGTTTCCTACAAACTGATTGGATCCGGTCAGGGCATTGAACAATGTGGTCTTACCACAGTTCGGATTACCTGCTAATGCAATACGTACTGCCACCTTTTAGTCCTCCTTCACATCAATCATAGCCGCATCTTCTTTACGAAGAGACAACTCATATCCTCTTACAGTAACTTCAATCGGGTCTCCCAATGGTGCAACCTTGCGCACATAGACTTCTACGCCCTTTGTGATACCCATATCCATAATTCTTCTCTTGGTAGCTCCCTCTCCGTTTAATTTTGTAACGACTGCGGACTGGCCTACCTTCACATCACGTAATGTTTTCATCTTGTGACTTCCTTTCCTTTGCCATTCTTTTTCCTTTATTTAAAAAGTACGTCTTGCGCACCATTTAAACCATGATCTTGAGTGCCATCTCTTTTCCGATCGCCACGCGCGAATCCTTGACATTGATGATCACATTGCCATCTGCCTCCGAAACGACGCTGACTTTGGATCCCGGCACAAATCCTAATTTTTCCAGAAACAATCTGGTTTCTTCTTTGCCACCGACCTTTTTGATCAGTTGCTCTTCTCCTTTGTTTGCCATAGCCAAAGGCATCATCTTACTCACCTTCCTCATTTTGTGCATAAATAAAACTTTTGTTAGCATTCGCTAACTCACGGTCAAAAAAGAAAATGCCCGTTCCATATAAGCAACAATGGTTAGCATCCTCTAACGACATTGATATGTTAGCACAATCTAACTATAGTGTCAATCGCCTCACTTTAGAAAAATTTCATAATTATTATTTTAAATTTATAGATCTTCTTGTAAAATTTTCTATCTTTCTCTTGCATATCTGCTGAAATGCTTTATAATTATTTATACAGTTGTATAGTTTATATTTTTTAGAAATAAACGAGGTGTCATAGCATGAAAAATCAAAAACGATTAGATCCAAATATTTTTGCAAAGGAGTCCATCTGGAAACTGATGGCAAAGATGTGCCTGCCCGCCGTACTGACCATTCTGATCATGGTCATCTACAATATGGCAGACATCTATTTCATCGGACAGTTAAAGGATCCTTACAAGGTGACCGGGCTTTCCTTATGTATGCCACTGACGACCATCTTATCCGCCTTTGGCAGCATGATCGGTACCGGTGCTTCCTCCTGTATCTCCGTTGCCATGGGGCGCGGGGACGATTCCAAGGTTGCCCGTTATTCCAGTTTTTCCTTTTACTTTTCCATCCTCATGGGATTTGCTTACGGTGCTATCATCCTGCTTTTTCAGGATCCCATCCTAAATCTGATCGGCACCAGCGCCAACACCCGTACTTACGCCGCATCCTATCTGACCCTCATCATGCTGGGTGCGCCGCTTACCATGTTAAATACCGCTACCGGGCAGGTGATCCGTTGCGAGGGCGCAGCGGTATCCGCTATGGTCGGCAACCTTCTTGGCACCATTTTAAATATCATTTTAGATCCGATCTTTATCTTAGTACTGGGTATGGGTATTCCGGGTGCTGCCATCGCAACCTTGATCGGTACTGCCAGCAGCAGTCTTTTCTATATCCTCTTTATTATAAGAAAGTGTCAGCACACCACGATCCATCTGCGCGATTTTACCTTTGGCTCCGGCATTGCGGCATCGGTTCTTGCCATTGGTCTGCCTTCCGGCATCAGTACACTTTTAAACAGTGTCTCCGGCATTTTTGAAAATAACCTTCTGGTAGCGCACGGCGACCATTATGTGGCAGCCCTTTCCGTTGCCGGACGTGCCACCATGATCATCGGTATGTTACAGATCGGCGTTGCCATGGGGGTTCAGCCCATTATTTCCTATAGTTATGGTGCCAAGAACTGGAAGCGTATGCGTGAGACGATCCTAAAGACATCCCTTGTGACCGTACTGCTTGGTCTGGCACTCACCCTGCTCTGTCGGGGATTTGCCTCTACACTGGTCGCAGCCTTTTTGGATGATGCCACCATCATTCCCCTTGGCGTCTATGTTATCAGCATCGGCACACTCTCCGGTCCTTTCATTGGTCTTTACCAACTCTGTACGACCTTTTTGCAATCGACCGAGAAACCATCCTACGCCCTCTTTGTCTCCATCCTGCGCCAGGGACTGATCTTTATCCCGGCACTCTATCTTTTGGATAGTCTTGCAGGTTTCCAGGGCATCGTATGGGCGCAGCCGATCGCGACTTTTGCTGCCCTCGGGCTTGGCATCGCCTTTGCCCTGCATCATTATAAGAAGATCCAGACAAATACCGCGCAAATATAGCATGTGCTTTTTTGCCGGATGCGTGTTATGATGGTAAAAGATCAAATAGATTTGAGGGGTATTTTCTCATGAATACAAAGAATAACAAGAAGTTTCAGGAAACCGACGCACAGATCTGCGATAACTTTCTAAAACTCTTAGAAACATATGATTTTGGAGATATTTCTATCTCTCTGCTCTGTCAAAAGACCGGCATTACGCGTGCGACCTTTTATTCGCACTTTGGCGATATGGATCACTTTTTTGATATCGTCGCCAAGCGCCTCTTCCTTGAACTTGTGGAAGAAGACCGCACGCTGATCGAGAACATGGATCTGACCGACGACTTTTACCGCGCCGCATTCCTGTCCTTATTCAATCATATCCTAAATTACCGGTCTTTTTATCAGGTCTATGTGACCAAGGTCGCACAACTGCCTTTCCTATCTGCCGTCTCCGCTTTCGGACATTCAGAAGGCGTAAAACGCTATGCCGCCGTGCAGGGCATCACTTCCAAGAGGCAGGCAGAGTATTGTGCCGCTTTCTATTATACCGGTCTGACCGCCATGATCCGCATGTGGTTGGATGGCGGCTGTCAGGAAACACCGGATGAAATGTATGATCTCATGTCCTTGCAGGCAAAAAATATGGCACGCTGATCTTTATTTTGTTTCATCCGATATCTGGCGTCCTTCATGATCCATATGATAATTATCACGATGAATGAGTTCCGAGATCGACACGATCTCATAACCCTGATCCCGCAGAGAGTTGATGACCGTTTCTAAGGCATCCGCCGTGTAAGTCGCACCATTATGCATCAGGATAATGGAACCATTTCCCAGATGCTTGTGTTCTGTGACTGTCTGTACGATAGAAGATACCCCATAGTTTTTCCAATCCAGACTGTCTACATCCCACTGAATAGGATAATAGCCCATCTCGCGTGCCGTCGTGATGACTTCATTGTCATAATCGCCATACGGCGGGCGGAACAAAAACATATCGTAGCCGGTGATTTCTTTGACCTTGTCATGCACCTGCTGCAATTCCGACTTGCATTCCTCCACCGACAGTTGCGACATATTCTTATGGTTTTCGCTATGGTTTCCCAGATCATGCCCCGCTTCATAAATGGCTTTCACATCATCCGGATAGGATTCTACCCAGCCTCCCGTCATAAAAAAGGTCACATGCACATCATTTTTCTTCAAAATCTCCAGGATCCGCGCTGTATCCTCATTTCCCCATGCCGCATCAAAAGACAAGGCTACTTTCTTTTCGTCTGTATCGACACAGTAGATCGGCAGTTCCCTGCCGCCAACGCTTGCCGACGTTGTCAGCACATTGGTCTGATATTGCCCGATCAGCCCTATACTAAGACAGAGCAGCCCCAGTACAACCAGGCCTGCTCTGATTTTATTGTTTTTATGTTTTTGATAATCAGCCATATGTTTCCCCAAGACCTCACTTGGTTTATCCTATGACTCAAATTCTGCTTTTATGCATCTGATCTGGAATAGGCATTCTTCATCTGATTGCTCAATTCATAAAGAACCTTATCCAGCGTATCTGCGGTCTCTTTTTGCAGCATATCGGCGATCGCCTGATTTGCCTCATGGCGCAACTGGCGACGTTTTGCCTCATCCTGCTCTTTTTCGATCAAAGTATCGTATTTGCCGATCAACTCATGTCCCTTTGCTGCCACTTTTTCCTGATATCTTTCGATATGGAAAATGGACTTGCCATAAGAGGCATCCGCCATGGCGGCGATCATACGGCTGTTCCAGTAGAAGTTGTCGGTCGAAACATCCTTCGTCGTATTGGACATATATGCCGGTGTTTCTGTCACATCTGCGTAGAAAGGCACCAATACATTAAAGGCATTGGACGCAAAGGCGATCCACTGGATGACACGCTGATCTTCCGGTGCATACGGACGCATCTGTACGACAGATAAAAAGTCATTGCGGTTGATACCGATGGAACGATATGCGCCTGCCATAGATTTGTCACCGTAGGCTGCATAAGGATCGTAAGGTGTCCCCTGAAAATGTGCGGAAAGCACATATTTGACATCCTCTACTGTAATCTTTTTCTCCGGGACTACACACCATGGAATATCATCGGAAAATGGTGTAAAATCTGCATCCGGTCCATCCCACTTGGCAGAATTCGGATTCAGATAGCGTTCCATATACCATGCGCGAGGCGTATTATACACATGGTCAGAATCATCATGGCTACCAAAAGCATCTCTTGGGTTAAAATCGCCGTCCAGAGAAAGATCCAGATGATTCTTCTCGATAAAGTCTGCCAGATCCGCCGAACACATAAAGTTCTTCTGTTGACCCAAACCATCCTCAATATCAAAATAATCAATGCCTAACTGATTCGGCATGACCACATAGGTATCATCCGGTACGCGTCTGGCGATCCAATGGTGTCCACCGATCGTCTCCAGCCACCAGATCTCATCCAGATCCTGAAAAGCGATACCATTCATCTCGTAGGTACCGTACTGCTCCAGCAAAGAACCAAGACGCTTTACACCCTCTCTGGCACTGCGGATATACGGAAGTACAATATAGACGATATCTTCTTCGCCGATACCTCCGACAACCTCCTCGCTATCCTCGGTCTTTTCCTGATATACGACCAGGGGATCTGCTCCAAGAACGCGCGGGTTGGAAGTGATCGTCTCCGTTGCCGTCATGGCAACATGCGCCTCGTTGACACCACAGGCTGCCCAGATGCCCTCGCCCTTCAAGGCATTTGGTACGGCAGTATAGCGCATAGGATCTTCCGGAAGTTCGATCTTTACATGGGAAAGTTCCGAGGTGTAGACCTTTGGCTGTTTTGCCGGCTCCATGGCAATAAATTTCTTTGGTGTAAAATGACCGGAACCGGAATCGTCATTGCGGGCGATCATGGTCGAGCCATCATATGAGGCGTTCTTTCCAACTAAAATGGTAGTACATGGCATGATTTTGTTCCTCCTGTAATTAAAAATTTAGGTTAAAAAATATGTGCAGTTGCATAGAACATTGCAGGGACGCCCTAACAATTGTTCTATGTCAACTGCACATACATATTTTACACAATATGCGCTTTAAGCAAGTTGGTCGTGCCTGCAATTCCAAGCGGTACACCTGCGG
>CAVGHS010000063.1:0-12686 GCA_963629085.1 bacterium | reverse complement strand
TGTGCTGTCGTGCCATGGGTATTTTCTCCATCCGAAGCATCCAGACCGTTTGGTGTCAAAAAGCAGGTATTACTACAGCCCAGTTCTTTTGCTTTTTCATTCATCAGGGCAGAAAAGCCCTCCACACTACCGCCAATGTGTTCAGCGATCGCCACGGCAGAATCATTATGGGATTCCAACATAAGGGAATATAAGAGATCTTTGAGATAATACTGCTCACCCTCTTCGATATGCAACTGCACATTGGGCATGGATGCCGCATAGGCAGATACCGTGACAATATCCTCTTCCTTCCCCTTTTCCAATGCCAGGATACAGGTCATGATCTTTGTCGTACTGGCATTTGCCCGTTTGACCTCTCCTTCTTTTTCATAAAGCACCCTGCCAGTGTCTCCATCCATAAGTACCGCGGACAGGGCATGGATCGTGTTGGCATCGATCGTCTGTTCTTCCGCTGCATAGATCGTTTGTGGCTGCCATAGCAGGATGGCAAAAAAGACAATAAAAAAAGACCGCATCTTTTTTATAAAAGGCAAGACTAAAGTCCTCCCGATCAGGCTTTATAAAAAACTATGAGATCTTCTTTCTTTTATGACATTTTAGAGTAAAAACTATTCTCCGCCCACATCCAGTTTGATTTCCTGTTCCGCCTCCTGCTTAAAGGTCTCCATCTGGTCCGTCGTCGGTGCCGGCAGTTCATCAATGGATGATACGCCAAAGGAACGCAGGAATTCTTCTGTAGTTCCAAAGAGCATCGGTCGTCCCGGTGCATCCAGACGCCCCAGTTCGGTCACGAGGGAATATTCCACCAGTTTGCTGACTGCATGATCGCTGGATACGCCTCGGATCTTTTCAATCTCCGACTTGGTAATCGGCTGCTTGTAGGCAATGATAGATAAAGTCTCTAAGAGAACATCCGTCAGCACCTGCTTGCGTGGCTGCTTTGCCATGCGGATCAGATATTCATAGAGTTCCGGCTTCGTGCACATCTGATAGGAACCATCCAGTTCCGTCAGTTGTACCCCACGTCCTTCTTCTGCCCATGTTTCTTTCATATGTTCCAATGTCTTTACGACATCTTTTGTCTCTACTTCCAGTGCCTTTGCGATACGCGACGGCTCCACCGCCTCGCCAAAGGTAAAAAGAATCCCCTCTATGATGGATTCCATCTGTTTTTGATCCATAACATCACTCCTATTCTATGCCGCGATCTTTGACTCGATCAGAATATCATCAAAGGTATGTTCCTGTGAGATCAGGATCTTGCCTGATTTCATCAATTCCAAAATCGCCAAAAAAGTCACGATCACTTCCATCTTGCTGCTCTGTTTTTCCAATAACTGACGAAAACTAAAGTTTTTATGCCGGCTGGCATACTCTGACAAATAGCCCATCTTGTCTTCCAGTGATACCTCCTCCTTGCGGATCTCTCCGAATTTGGAACGGATCGGATCAATCTTGTCCTTCTGCCGTTTCAAGACGGATTTAAAAATATCATTCAACTGGTTTAAGGTCAGATCGGATACCAGTTCCTTGGTATCAACAGGCGGCGTATAAGCCAGCACTTCCTCCGGAACCGTCGGGTCTTTGTAAAAAATACGGGCGGCATCCACCTGACGATCCTTTAGTTCAAACGCCATGCATTTATATAATTTATATTCCAACAACTGTTGCACCAATTCTGCACGCGGGTCTTCCTCATCCTCATCCTCGGTAGGATCTGCCGGAAGAAGCATTTTTGACTTGATATCCAAAAGTGTCGCCGCCATGACCATGAACTCACTGACAACATTCAGATCGTGCTTTTGCATCTGCCGGATATATTCCATATACTGATTTGTGATCTCCACAATAGGAATATCATAAATGCTGACTTTATTTTTATCTAACAGGTGTAAAAGAAGATCCAGAGGTCCTTCAAACACCTGTAACTTGAATTCTAATTCCATATGCCTACCTCTTTGCAAAATCTTTTCTATTATATCGGGTTTTCCCATGAATTTCAAGTTTTTGGCATAGGAGACATTTCTTTTTATATACTAGGTAATAATGCTATTTCCTGAGGTATTTTATGAAATCCTATAAATCCCTCTTGTGCCTGCTTTTATCGCTTCTTTTGCTCCTGCCTCTTTTTTGCCTGCCTGTGTTTGCAGAAGATAGCGGAGAAACTACGGATCAAGCCCTGTCCCTATCCTGCCCATCTGCGGTTCTGATGGAAGCCTCGACCGGCTGTATCTTATACGAAAAGGATGCGACGGCAAGGCTTCCCATGGCGAGTGTGACCAAAGTCATGACCCTGCTTTTGATCTTTGAAGCCATAGAAAACGGCCAGATCTCGTTGGAAACGCAGGTGACTGTTTCGGAACATGCCGCCTCTATGGGCGGATCACAGGTCTTTTTAGAAGCCGGTGAGATCCAGACCGTAGACACCCTGATCAAATGTATCAGTATTGCCTCTGCCAACGATGCCGCCGTTGCCATGGCAGAGACTGTCGCCGGTTCCGAAGATGCCTTTGTCACCCTCATGAACGAAAAAGCCGCCACGCTTTCTCTGGAAAACACCCATTTTGTAAACTGCTGCGGTCTGGATGATGCCGACCACTATTCCTGCGCCAAGGATCTTTCCATTTTAAGCCGCCAGTTGATCCTGCGTTTCCCTGCCATCTACGACTATTGCCAGATCTGGCAGGAGGACATTACCCATACGACCAGAAAGGGGCAGACGCCTTTTACACTGACCAATACCAACAAACTGCTCAAATCCTATCCTTACGCCACCGGACTTAAGACCGGATCAACCAGCCTTGCAAAATTCTGTCTGTCCGCCACTGCCAGCAAAGACAAGATCGATCTCATCGCTGTAATCATGGCAGCACCGACCTCCAAAGACCGTATTCGGGATGCCCAGTCACTGTTTGCCTATGGCTTTGCCAACACTGCCATCTATCAGGACAAAACCAGCGAAAAGATCCTACAGATCCCGGTCAAAAAAGGAGTCGCCGATACCCTGCATGCGGCTGCCAAGCAGGACTTTTCCTATCTGGATCAAAAACAGTCGGATCTGAGCCGGATCACAAGTAAACAAAATATGCCTGACTCTCTTACGGCTCCTATCAAAAAAGGGGATAGTGTCGGATCTATCGACTATTATCTGGGCGACAAGCAGATCGGTTCCATCCCGGTCGTAGCCCAGGAGTCCATTGCAGCCGCCGGATATGGAGATATTTTACAGGAAATGCTCTGCTATTACTTCTTTGCGTCCAAGAGCGTCGGCAGATAGATAGTCCCCCAGTTTTCTCCACCATCGATACACCCCCGCTTCGCCCGTTCATAGAGGCGGAGTTTCACATCCACCGGACTAAGATAGGGTTCCTGTTGTAAGAGAAGTGCAATGGCTCCCGTTACAACAGGAACAGACATGGAAGTCCCCGTCTTTTTTACATACCAGCCCTGCTTGCTGCAACTGGTGATATTGGTTCCCGGGGCGTAGATCTCCGGCTTTTTGACGCAATCTGCTGTCGGTCCGCGTCCACTGTAATCACTGGGAGAAAAAATGCCCTGTCGGTAATCCGCACTGCCAACCGTTATAACCTTGGGCTGTGTGCCGGGTATGGTCACACTCCCCTTGCCCGGTCCATTATTGCCTGCCGCACATACTGTGACAATACCTTTGTCCCAGGCGGCTTCCACCGCCCCCAGCAGATCTCTCTGCCAGTCTTTGGCAACGCTTTTGATCAGACCGACCGAAATATTTAAAATGCGGATATGATACTTTTCCTGCATCTGCATACACCAATAGATTGCTGCGATAAAGTCCTCTATGCGGCCGTCACCCTGATGGTTCAGGACCTTTCCTATGATCAGATTGCTGTGTGCAGCGATCCCGCGATACCTGCCTTTGGAACGCAGACCACTGCCGGAACTGATGCCCGCAATATGGGTTCCATGTCCGTAATCGTCATATAAGCCCTGACGTTCCTCGACAAAATCCCGAAACAGAACAATACGTTTTCCAAAATCCGGGTGCGCTTCCACACCGCTATCTAAAATACATACACCGACCGGCCGGTCTCTTTCCCCCAGCCGATCCATGTTTTCTTCAAACCCTATCCAATGCCTTACCTGATTCATCTGTATTTTTTCGCTTTTTTTCAGTATATGAAAAAAACTCCCATCGGTTCAAACCGATGAGAGTTCCTGTATTTATAAATTATTTGACATCCTTGATAGAGAAAGAAATTCTTCCCATCTTGTCCTTGCCAAGGCATACAACCTTGACCACATCGCCAAGGGTAAGTACATCTTCTACATGCTCGATTCTCTCTTTAGAGATCTTAGAAATGTGAACCATGCCTTCCTTGCCAGGTGCAAATTCGATGAATGCACCGAATTCCTTGATGCTTACGACCTTACCGGTAAAGATCTGTCCCTGCTCAAAATCTGTGGTGATGATCTTAATCATCTCTACGGCTTCGTCCATCTTTTCCTTGTCCGTACCGCAAACAGATACGTTGCCTTCATCTGTGATGTCGATCTTGACACCGGTACGATCAATGATCTCGTTGATGGTCTTTCCACGCTGTCCTACAACATCACCGATCTTTGCAGGATCGATCTGGATCTGGATGATCTTTGGTGCATACTTGCCAACGCTCTCTCTTGGTGCAGAGATTGCCTTTGACATACACTCGTCCATGATGAAAAATCTTGCTTCTCTGGTTCTGCGGATGGCTTCTTCTACGATCGGTCTGGTCAGACCATGGATCTTGATATCCATCTGGATGGCTGTGATACCGTCTTTGGTTCCTGTAACCTTAAAGTCCATATCGCCAAAGAAGTCTTCCAAGCCCTGGATATCGGTAAGTACGATGTAATCATCATCTGTCTCTCCTGTAACAAGACCACAGGAAATACCGGCAACCATCTTCTTGATAGGTACACCGGCTGCCATCAGCGCCATACAAGATGCACAGGTAGATGCCATAGAGGTAGAACCATTGGACTCAAATGTCTCAGAGACCGCACGGATCGCATATGGGAACTCCTCTGTTGAAGGAAGTACCGGGATCAAAGCTCTTTCTGCCAATGCTCCATGTCCGATCTCACGACGTCCCGGTCCACGGGAAGGCTTTGTCTCACCAACAGAGTATGACGGGAAGTTGTAATGATGCATATAACGCTTTACGGTAATATTTTCATCCAGACCGTCAACCTTCTGTACTTCTGAAAGTGGAGCCAAGGTAACAACGTCACAGATCTGGGTTTGTCCACGCGTGAACATAGCAGAGCCATGTACTCTAGGGATCAGATCTACTTCTGCGGACAGTGGACGGATCTGGTCGATACGTCTGCCATCCGGACGCTTGTGGTCTTTTAAGATCATCTTGCGGACGGTCTTCTTCTGATACTGATATACAGCCTCGCCTAAGACTTCCAGCCAATCTTCTTTATCTGCAAATGCTTCTTCAAATTTCTCGGTAACCTGACGGATATTCTCCTCGCGCACCTGCTTCTGGTCTGTGAATACAGCTTCTTCCATTTCTTCCGGTGTCACGATCTTGCGCATCTCTGCGAACATCTCTTCCGGAATAGCACAACTGGTGTAAGCATGCTTTGGCTTACCAACTTCTGCAACCATCTGATTGATGAATGCGATGATGGTCTGGTTGACATCATGTGCCTTGTAGATAGCCTCGATCATCTTATCTTCCGGGATCTCATTGGCACCGGCTTCGATCATGATAACCTTCTGTGCAGTAGATGCAACGGTAAGTTTCAGATCTCCGTTGTCCCACTGTGCCTGTGATGGATTGATGATAAACTCGCCATCGATCATACCTACCTGTGTCATGGCACAAGGACCGTCAAATGGGATATCGGAAATACAGGTTGAGATTGCTGCACCAAGCATAGCAACAAGTTCCGGACGTGCTTCCGGATCCACGCTCATGACCATGTTGTTCAAAGTAACGTCATTGCGGTAATCTTTTGGGAAAAGCGGACGCATCGGACGGTCGATCACACGCGCGGTAAGCACAGAGTTCTCAGATGCCTTGCCCTCTCTTTTATTGAATCCGCCAGGGATCTTTCCTACGGAATATAATTTTTCTTCAAACTCTACACTAAGTGGGAAGAAATCGATACCTTCTCTTGGCTTCTCTGATGCTGTAGCCGTTGAGAGTACGGTTGTCTCACCATACTGGATGAATGCTGCACCATTTGCCTGTGCTGCAACACGACCAACATCAACGCGCAGTGTTCTTCCTGCAAGTTCCATTGTAAATGTCTTTGTCATTTCTTATCTCCTTATAATATATTTGTTAAGACAGGAACCCGAAACTACTGATAAATCCCAGCCAGTCTGACACTTATCAGTGGTCTCGGATCATCCTCCTGTCTGATAACCTGTGACATATGGAAATCCCATACGAAAAATTGGGCGGAATAGAAAACTACCCCGCCCATGCAAGCAAATTATTTTCTTAAGCCTAAACGCTCGATCAAAGAACGATATCTTTCGATATCAACGTCCTTAAGATATGCTAAGAGATTACGTCTCTTACCGATCATCTTTAACATACCACGTCTAGAATGGTGATCCTTTGGGTTTTCCTTTAAATGCTCGGTCAACTCCTGGATTCTTGCTGTAAGAACTGCTACCTGAACTTCCGGTGAACCTGTATCACCAGGTGTTCTAGCATATTCTTCCATAATTGCTGTTTTCTTTTCCTTTGAAATCATGTTTCTACCTCCTAAAATTTCATACGCCTGTACTCAGCATAAGGTCGGAGTTTCCAAATACCGAATACGGGTAAAATCATACCAAAAGATTGTAACACAGGATATGTCCCTTGTAAAGATATTTGTCACAATACTTTTAATCATTTAATAATCTCGTGCAGCAGATCGGCGATCTGTTAAAAGCACTGGAAATAATAATACCGGTACGCTCGGTGCTGGCATGTACGATCTGTCCGCCGCCAATATAGATAGCCACATGGCTGATGCTCTTGCCACTGCCATAGAAAAGCAGGTCTCCCGGCTTTAATTCGGAAGTGCTGATACGGGTACCATAGTTGGCCTGTGCTCTGGAAGAATGCGGCAGGCTGTAGCCATACTTTGCATAAATGGAAAGTACGAAGCCGGAACAATCCGCACCATTGGTCAGACTGGTACCGCCCCAGACATAAGGGTTGCCTACAAACTGGGTCGCATAGTTGACAAGATCTACGCGTACGTCCGATACGCCTTCTCCGTATCTGGCTTCTGACATCGTCATGGCATCTGCAAGTGTCGTTGCACAAGTCACATACTCTCCACTGACATAGCCGTACTCACCATCAATATTGACCTGTACCCAGCCATCTGACTCAGATACGATCTCTAACTCCTCGCCCTGTGGCATAGTCGCCAAGATCTCAGATGTCGTATTCGGTTCTAAGCGCACACGCAAAGAGTCCGTATTTACCGTAGCAGTATAACGCGCCACTTCATTTGCCTTGGTGATGGCTGCGTCACCGGTCAAAAGATACTCGGACAGAACATATCCCTCGACCTCGCCGGAAGAAATATGTGTCCAGTCACCCTCCGTGCCTAAGATCTCACATCCGGCATTCTCCGGTAACTTTCCGACCATGGAAGCATCGGTCGTGGCTACTTCTCTGATATTGATATTGCCCTCTACATTGGCTAATCCCAAATTCGTATATCCAAACGTATCTAACTGTGCCGTACCGGTGGTTGCCACATCTGCATCCGAAACCTGTGGCATAACTGCCGCTTCGTCTACATTGACCGTGGCTGATGCCACAATACCTGCGGTCAAGCCCTGAGTCTGCAACTGCTTGCTGCTATAGCAAAAAGAAAAAATAAGGCACCCTGCACATGCCACCGAAATTGCACTGATTACTCGATTCTTCACAATGTCCTCCCAAATCCAAACTGAATTTTCCAATAAAAAAACAGCAGTAAACACTACTGTCTTTTTGCATTATAACAAGATATATTTCATCTGTCAATAATTCCGTAACAATTATGTAACAAACTAATGGTTAAAGTAAGAAAGTGCCGTTTTCTTATCTCTTTCCATCTGTGCAAAAAGCTGTTCTACCGAGTCGAACTTCTTTTCATCACGGATATGGGAAAGAAATACCACACGCGCATCCTTTTCATAGACATCCTGATCAAAATCCAGGATATGGGTCTCGATCCCCATATGGTTTTCCCCGGTCACGGTCGGCTTGACACCAACATTGGTCACGCCATGATACACATGGTGTTCGATCTCGATCTTAGTCACATATACGCCGTTTTTCGGCAGTAACTTGTCCTCCGGCGGGATCAGATTGATCGTTGGCATCCCCATCTTGCTTCCCAGATGATAGCCATGCACGATCTTGCCCCAGACAAAGTATTCGTAACCTAAAAGTTCATTGCCCTTTTCGATATTTCCGGCAACGATCTCCTCACGGACATAGGTAGAACTGATATCCCTGTGATCCTGTTGCAATTTTTCTACCACTTCTAAGGTAAAACCATAGACATTAGAAAGTTCTTCCAGCATCTTAGCATTGCCGCGTCCCATCCTGCCAAAGGAAAAGTCGGTACCACAGACCAAATATTTCATGTGGAAATTTTCTACCAAAAGACGGATAAATTCTTCCGGTTCCAACAACATGATCTCATTTTCAAATGAGCATTGTGCCAGATAGTCTATCTTTTCTTCTTCCAAAATATGCGCCCGCTCCGCATTTGTGATCAAGAGTTTTGTCATATCCTTTTTCAGGCGGATCCGCGGTGACACATCAAAAGTCAGGACACAGGATGCCAGTCCATTTTCTTTTTGCGCGCGCAACTTTTCTGTCAAAAGTTCGTGTCCCTTATGTATGCCGTCAAACTTTCCTACCGTAACGGCTGTATTTTCTGCAATGATCTCATTTACCAGTGAAGTAATTATCTTCATGTTGTCTCCAAAAACATCTTTTTTAGTTTGAACACATGCTCATTTAAGGAATAAATTCCAACAAATCTGCCATCGGACAGATACATGCGTACCGGGTCTCCCTCGCCCACCGCCTCGTCTGCCCTTGTCAGCATCCGGTCGATCGGGTTGCCGTTGATCAGTTTCTTATCCGCTTCCTCTAAGGCATATACCTTTGGGTAAGCAGCGAAGACCTGGTCGATCGGCAGTAAGATCCGGTCGATCCGATCCTCTTTTTGGGCTTCTTCGATCTGGGCTAAAGTCAGGCTGTCTTTCAGGACAAACGAAGCCACCTGCGTGCGCACAAGACTCTCCATACAAGCCCCGCATCCCAAGACCTGTCCGATATCCTGGCAAAGGGTACGGATGTAGGTTCCCTTAGAACAATGCACTTCCATGGTAACCAGAGGCATTGCAATGCTTTTGATCCGGATCTCATAAATGGTGACCGGTCGGGGCTTTCTCTCTACTTCGATCCCTTTTCTTGCCAGATCGCAGAGTTTTTGTCCTCCCACTTTAAGGGCGGAATACATGGGCGGGATCTGCTCGATATTGCCTACAAACTGCCCCACTGCCTGCCGGACCTGGTCCTCTGTCACAGTGACCGCATGTTCCTCTAAGACCTGTCCCGTCATATCCTGTGTATCGGTAATGATTCCTAAATGCATGACTGCCTCATAGGTCTTGTCCTTATCTGTCAGAAGATCACAGACCTTGGTTGCCTTTCCGATACAGACCGGGAGTACCCCTGTGGCATCCGGATCCAGTGTACCGGTATGTCCTATCTTTTTTATGCCAAGGATGCCGCGCATCTTCGCAACAACATCAAACGAAGTATACCCGGCTTCCTTGTAAACATTTATAATTCCGCTTTTCATATGCTACCTACTGCCCTAACTGTTCCTTGACATCCGCCACGATCCCATCGATCAATGCCCATGGGTCATCCCCTTCGACTGTAAAGCCTGCGGCTTTTTTGTGTCCGCCGCCATGGTATTTCATAGCGATCTGTGACAGGTCGACCCGGTCTCCCTTGCAGCGTGTGCTGACCTTGTAAGAGCCCGGCTCCAGACCATAAAGAAAGATCGCCACTTCGACTTCCTTGGTCATGCGGAGTTGGCTGACAATGCCGTCTAAATGCTTTGGCAGAACCGAAAACTCTGCCATTTCCTCCTGGGTGATCACAGAAGCGATACACTCTGCCTCCTCATACAGGCGACTCTTTAAGAGTGCCTGCCCTAAGATCTTGTTCTGGGCGAAAGTCTTTTCGTAAAAGGTCTTATCCACGATAGTCGGATAATCAATCCCCAGATCCATCAGATGGCCTGCAACTTCCATGGTATGACTGGACGTACAGGAATACTGAAAGACACCGGTATCGTGGATCATGCCTGTATAAATGCACTCGGCGATTGCCTTTGTGATCTTGGCAGGATCCATGGCATCATAGACAAGTTCACTGGCAGAAGATGCATCTGCCACGATCTTGTTCTTATCGGCAAATGCCTGATTGCTGACATGATGGTCGATACAGATCGTTCTTTTTGCCGTCTCAAAAAATTTGACCGCATCGCCGAGTCTTGTCGCATCCCCGCAATCTAAGACAATGCAAAGGTCAAAAGAATCCTCGCTATCCTTTGCCTCTAAGATCTGATCTGCCCCCTGCAAAAACTGAAAGATCCGCGGGATCGGCTCTAAGAACACACATACCTTTACCTGTGGATAATAGGTGGTGATATAATTGTAGGTCGCCAGACAGGAGCCTACGCAATCTCCATCCGGGCGGATATGTCCGGCGATCGCCACACTTGTTACATTTTGCAGTTCCTGATCTAGTTGCATAAGATCCTCCTTAGTTGTCCTGATTCAGATCATCGATCATCTTTGACATGCGAACACCATATTCGATCGACTGATCCAAAATAAACTGAATCTCCGGTGTATTTCGTAAATTGATATTGGATGCTAAGAGTTTGCGGATATAGCCCGCAGAACTGCGCAGCCCCTCCATGGTGTCTGCCTGGGCTTTTTCATCGCCTAAGACGCTGATATAGGCTTTGGCAGTCTTTAAATCCGGTGCCACCTCTACAGCCACAACGCTGCAAAGGGAACTGACACGCGGATCCTTGATCTCACCGCGAATGATATTACTCAGTTCGCGATGAACCTCCTCATTGATCCTTGTATTTTTAATACTTCTTTTTTTCATATCCTACCTCGGTACTTCTACCATAATATATGCTTCGATCACATCATCTTCCGCGATGTCATTGAATCCATCCAATACAAGACCACATTCAAATCCTGCCTTGACTTCCTTCACATCATCCTTGAAACGCTTGAGCGATGCCAGGTCACCTTCAAAGATCTGCTCACCCTCACGGGATACGCGGACTTTACATCCACGCTGGAAGTAACCGTCCAAGACATAAGATCCGGCGATATTGCCGACATCCGATGCCTTGAAGATCTGACGTACCTGTGCATGACCGATGACCTTTTCCTCATAAACAGGATCTAACATACCCTTCATAGCTGCTTCCACATCCTCGATGGCATTGTAGATGACCTTGTAAAGTCTTACATCAACGCCTTCTCTGTCTGCGGTGGCCTTAGCCATAGCATCCGGTCTGACGTTAAAGCCGATGATGATCGCATTGGATGCAGATGCCAAGATAACATCACTTTCATTGATGGCACCAACACCGCCATGGATGATCTTAACCACAACTTCGTCGTTGGAAAGTTTTACCAAAGACTGCTTCACTGCCTCGACAGAACCCTGTACGTCTGCCTTGACGATGATGTTGAGTTCCTTCACATTTCCGGACTGGATCTGTGAGAAGAGATCATCTAATGACATTCTGGTCTTAGTATCTTCAATTAACTTATTCTTACTCTCGGAAATAAATGTCTCCGCAAAGTTTCTTGCCTCTTTTTCAGAATCCATGGAAACAAAGATCTCACCCGCATTCGGTACATCACTCAGACCTAAGATCTCTACCGGTGTAGATGGCGTTGCTACCTTGACTCTGCGTCCGTTCTCATCGATCATGGCACGGACTTTACCATAAGAACTTCCGGCTGCGATCGGATCTCCGACATGCAGGGTACCTTTCTGTACCAAAACAGTTGCAACCGCACCGCGTCCTTTATCCAACTGTGCCTCAATGACAAGACCTCTTGCCGTACGCTTTGGATTTGCCTTTAACTCTAAGACTTCTGCGGTCAGAAGGATCATTTCCAGCAATTCATCGATACCCTCGTGTGTATGTGCAGATACCGGTACGAAGATCGTGCTTCCGCCCCAATCTTCCGGAATCAGTTCATACTCGGATAACTCCTGCTTTACACGTTCTACATTCGCATTCGGCTTATCGATCTTGTTGATGGCAACAATGATCTCGATACCGGCTGCCTTTGCATGGTTGATTGCCTCGACCGTCTGTGGCATAACGCCGTCATCGGCTGCAACAACCAGAATGGCAATATCGGTGGAATTAGCACCACGCATACGCATAGCGGTAAATGCCTCATGTCCCGGTGTATCCAAGAAAGTGATCTTTTGTCCGTTGACAGATACCATGTAAGCACCAATGTGCTGTGTGATACCGCCTGCCTCGCGGTCTGTCACCTTGGTATCACGGATGGCATCCAAAAGGGATGTCTTACCATGGTCAACGTGACCCATAACGCAGACAACCGG
>CAVGHS010000062.1:0-12727 GCA_963629085.1 bacterium | reverse complement strand
AGATGACTTATGTTAATGCCTAGTATTTTTGGAAATGATTTTATGGATGATTTCTTTGTATTCCCGCAGGAGAGAAAGACTACACCGACTGCTAAGGCAAACCTGATGCAGACAGATGTCAGAGAGACAGAGACAGGTTACGAAGTGGTGATTGATCTTCCCGGATATAGTAAGGAAAATGTAAACGCCGAATTGAAGGACGGTTATCTGATCATCAGTGCCACGACGAGCACAAATGACGAGGAGAAATCTCAGGATGGCAAGTACATCCGCAAGGAGCGTTACAGTGGATCCTGCCAGAGAAGGTTTTATGTAGGTGAGGATATCACCCATGAGGATATCAAGGCGAAATTTGAAAACGGTACTTTGAAGTTGGATATTCCAAAGAGGGAAGCCCAGCCGAAGGTAGAGCAGAAAAAGACGATCGCCATTGAGTGATCGATGATAGGAGCAAAGGAGGCTGGCTACAATTCCGTAGCCAGTTTTCTTATATAAAAGATGCATTCTTATGATTGGAAAGTAGGTGAGTTGGGATGTCTGCCAAGAGAGATTATTATGAAGTCTTGGGTGTCGACAAGAAAGCAGATGAGAGTACGATAAAGAAAGCGTTTCGGCGGTTGGCAAAGAAATACCATCCCGATACCAACGCAGGAGACGCAAAGGCGGAAGAAAAGTTTAAAGAGATCACAGAAGCCTATGATGTCCTGAGTGATAAAGAAAAAAGAAAGTTATACGACCAGTTTGGACACGCAGCCTTTACAGAAGGCTTTGATCCAAACCAGGCAAGCGGTTTTGGCGGCTCCGGCTTTGGTGGAACCAAGTTCTATCGCAGTGGCGATGGCATGGAGTTTCATTTTGAGGGTGGCAATATGGATGATATGGGAGATATCTTTGATTCCATCTTTGGAGGTGCTTTTGGTGGAGGCGGATCCGGTTTCGGCGGCAGAGCACAGGGCTTTGGCAACCGTGCAATGAAGGGGAAAGATCTGCACGCAGAGATCACCATATCCTTTGAAGACGCAGCCTTTGGCTGTGACAAGCAGATCACGATCTCCGATCCATCCGGCAGGCAGCCCCAGACTTTATCGGTGCATATCCCGGCAGGGATTGACGAAGGCAAGACCGTGCGGCTGGCAGGAAAGGGACAGCCGGGCATAAATGGTGGCAAAGATGGCGACCTCATGCTGGCAGTCCATGTACTCGACAGCCAGCAGTTCCGCAGGGAAGGCATGGATGTCTATTCGACCGTCCGTGTGCCATTTGTAACAGCAGCCCTGGGCGGATCTGCCAGAGTCCATACCTTGTACGGCGATGTCGAGTGCCAGATCAAAGAGGGCACCCAGTCCGGCAGCAAGATTCGGCTGAAAAACAAAGGTATTGTCTCTATGCGAAATACGAAATTCCACGGCGACCAGTATGTGACTGTGGAAGTCGATGTGCCAAGGCATTTGAATGCGGCGGCAAAGCAGAAATTAAGAGAATATGCAGGTGCAGAAAGAGCGTCTGCGTGATAAGATAGGATTTAGGAGGTGAAACGTATGAACATCCAGAAATTTACACAAAAGTCAATGGAAGCAGTGCAGGACTGTGAGAAGTTGGCATATGAATATGGAAATCAGGAGATTGAACAGGAACATCTTTTGGTTGCTCTTTTGCAGCAGGAAAATGGACTGATCCCGCAGATGATCGAAAAGATGGAGATACAGTTAGAACATTTCAAGGACAATGCCATCCGCCATTTGGAGGCAAGGACAAAAGTCTCCGGCGGTCAGGTCTTTGTGGGAAAGGATTTGAACCAGGTACTTATCCATGCCGAGGATGAGGCAAAGGCAATGGGGGATGAGTATGTCTCCGTCGAGCATCTTTTCCTTGCCATGATCCGCTATCCAAACCGCGCCATCAAGGAAATCTTCAAGGAGTATGGCATTAGCAGAGACCGCTTTTTGCAGGCACTTTCTACCGTGCGGGGCAACCAGAGAGTGACGACGGACAACCCGGAGGCAACCTATGATACCTTGGAAAAATATGGTTATGATATGGTCGAGCGTGCCAGAGATCAGAAACTCGATCCGGTCATTGGACGAGATGCAGAGATCCGAAACGTGATCCGTATCCTTTCCCGTAAGACCAAGAACAATCCGGTACTGATCGGAGAGCCTGGTGTTGGTAAAACGGCAGCCGTAGAAGGCTTGGCACAGCGAATCGTCCGCGGTGATGTGCCGGAAGGCTTAAAGGATAAAAAGTTGTTTGCCCTGGATATGGGAGCTTTGGTCGCAGGTGCAAAATATCGTGGTGAGTTTGAAGAGCGTCTGAAAGCCGTTTTGGATGAGATCAAGAATTCTGATGGCGAGATCATCCTCTTTATTGATGAACTGCATACCATCGTTGGTGCCGGTAAGACCGATGGCGCCATGGATGCGGGCAATATGTTAAAGCCAATGCTTGCGCGTGGTGAGTTGCATTGTATCGGTGCAACGACCTTGGATGAATACAGGGAATATATTGAAAAAGATCCGGCACTGGAACGTCGTTTCCAGCCGGTCATGGTGGATGAGCCATCCGTCGAAGATACCATTTCCATCCTGCGTGGTCTGAAGGAGCGTTATGAAGTTTTCCATGGCGTGAAGATCACGGATGGTGCGCTGGTATCTGCGGCAACCTTATCCAACCGTTATATCTCAGATCGTTTCCTGCCGGATAAGGCGATCGATCTGGTCGATGAGGCGTGTGCTCTGATCAAGACGGAACTGGATTCCATGCCGACCGAACTGGACGAACTCAACCGCCGTATCATGCAGTTGGAGATCGAGGAGACAGCCCTCAAAAAAGAGGACGATCATTTGAGCAAAGAACGTCTGGAAAACCTGCAAAAAGAACTTTCCGAATTGCGGGAGAAATTCTCAGGACAGAAAGCCCAGTGGGACAATGAAAAGCACGCGGTGGAAAAGGTTTCACAGTTGCGTGAAGAATTGGAAAGCCTGCGCAATGAGATCAAGATCGCCCAGCAGAATTATGATCTGGAAAAGGCGGCAGAACTCCAATATGGCAAACTGCCACAGTTGGAAAAGCAATTAGAGCAGGAAGAAGAACTGATCAAAAATAAGGATATGAGCCTTGTCCATGAGAGTGTGACGGAGGAGGAGATCGCCCGCATCATTTCCCGCTGGACAGGTATTCCGGTGGCAAAATTAAATGAGAGCGAACGCAACAAGACCCTGCATTTAGCAGAGGAACTCCACAAGCGTGTCATCGGTCAGGACGAGGGCGTGACCAAGGTCAGCGAAGCCATCATCCGTTCCAAAGCCGGTATCAAGGACCCGGACAAACCGATCGGATCTTTCCTCTTTTTAGGACCTACCGGTGTAGGTAAGACAGAACTGGCAAAGACATTGGCGGCAAGTCTGTTTGACGACGAGAACAACATGGTGCGTCTGGATATGAGCGAGTACATGGAAAAGTATTCCGTTTCCCGTCTGATCGGAGCACCTCCCGGATATGTGGGCTATGATGAGGGCGGACAACTGACCGAAGCAGTCCGCAGGAAACCTTATTCCGTTGTCCTCTTTGATGAGGTGGAAAAGGCGCACCCGGATGTCTTTAATGTCCTTTTGCAGGTCTTAGACGACGGACGTATCACGGACTCACAGGGCAGGACGGTCGACTTTAAAAATACCATCATCATCATGACCAGTAATCTGGGTTCTTCCTATCTTTTGGAGGGCATTGACGAAAATGGCAATATCCGACCGGAAGCCGAAGATGCCGTGATGAACGAACTGCGTCAGCACTTCAGACCGGAATTTTTGAATCGTCTGGATGAGACCATCCTCTTCAAGCCGCTTACCAAGGATAACATCGGTCATATCGTAACGCTTCTCATGGAGGAGTTGAACGGACGTCTGGCAGATCGGGAGATCCGTGTGGAACTGTCACCGGAGGCAGAGACTTACATTGTCGATCATGGCTATGATCCGGTCTATGGTGCAAGACCATTGAAGCGGTATCTGCAAAAATATGTAGAGACGATGGCAGCCAAATGCATCCTGGCAGACGAAGTGGATATGGGCGATACCATTTATATTGACGTGGCGGGATCCGAATTGACCGCTGTCGTGAAGCACCAGGCATAAAAGAGCAGGTTTTTCATATGCTATAGTATGAAGAATAAGAGCAGAGCCAGTCTTGGCAAAAAGTCAGGGCTGGCTTTTTTTATGAAAAAGAAGTATATGCTGACCGGATTGTTGGGGCTGCTTGTGGTGTGTGGCGGACTTTTCTGGCAATATGCGGTCTATGAAAGGACGGATCCGGTACAAAGGACTGCGGCAATCGAGGCAGACAATGCAGACCGGACAGACACCGAGGAAAAGGCGATCGCATTGACCTTTGACGATGGTCCCCATCCGGTCTATACGGAGGAGATCCTTGCTGTCTTAGCAGAGGAGGATGTGCAGGCGAGTTTTTTTATAATGGGAAAGGAAGCAGAACTCTACCCGGAGATCGTCAAGAAGGTAAGCGATGCCGGGCATCTGATCGGCAACCATACTTATACGCACGCCAATGTCTGCCAGATCTCAGAGGCAGAGACTTTGGATGAGATCACAAAGACCAATGATCTGCTGGAAAAATTGACCGGAAAACGTCCACAGTTTTTCCGTCCGCCCTTTGGCTGTAAAAACGAAGCCTTAGAAAAGAAAACAGGCATGTTCTGGATCTTCTGGGATGTCGATACCCTGGATTGGAGTTGCCAAAATGCGGGGCAGGTTTATTGTCAGGTAGTGAAAAATGTGGGAGAAAATGATATTATTTTAATGCATGACGCTTATCCGTCCACCGTGGAAGCCGTAAAGAACCTGATCCCTGCATTAAGGGAAATGGGCTATACCTTTGTGACGATCGACCGCCTCGTGGAGCCGTGATAGGTATATGACATACAAGCGATAGAAAATGTATATGACAAAAGACTTGTACTTTTTCCCATTTTTTAGTATCTTATTAGGTGGAATGCATAATCAGATACGAAATCCTGCATTTTAAAACGAAAATGCAAGAAGAAATAGGAAATATGCAAGTAAATATGCAAGATTTTACATTTTAAAATGCAATTTCGGAGGAAACATGGATTTATTTGATTATATGCGACAGGAAAATGGAAAAAAGGAATCCCCTTTGGCATCCCGTATGCGGCCGACGAGTCTGGATGAAGTCGTCGGACAGCAGCATATCATAGGAAAGGACAAACTCTTGTATCGTGCCATCATGGCGGACAAGATCTCGTCCATTATCTTCTATGGACCGCCGGGAACCGGAAAGACGACCCTTGCCAAGGTCATTGCCAATACGACCAGCGCAGAATTTACATCCATCAATGCGACGGCGGCGGGCAAGAAGGACATGGAGCAGGTCGTAGAAAATGCCAAAAACAGCCGGGGCATGTATGGTAAAAAGACCATCCTTTTTATTGATGAGATCCATCGCTTCAACAAGGGACAGCAGGATTATCTCTTGCCTTTTGTGGAGGATGGGACAGTCATTTTGATCGGGGCAACGACGGAGAATCCTTATTTTGAGGTCAACGGAGCACTTTTGTCCAGGTCTATCATCTTTGAGTTAAAGCCTTTATCCCAGGATGACATCAAGACTTTGATCCGGCGCGCACTGACAGACAGTGCCAAGGGACTTGGCTCTTACGGAGCCGTCATTGATGAGGATGCGCTCGACTTTTTGAGCGATATGGCAAATGGTGATGCCAGAAGTGCACTGACAGCCATTGAACTCGGCGTTCTGACCACAGAGCCGTCTGCGGATGGAAAGATCCATATCACCTTATCCGTGGCGAGCGAATGTATCCAAAGGCGCGTGGTAAAGTACGATAAGAGTGGAGACAACCACTATGATACGATCTCGGCTTTTATCAAGAGTATGCGGGGGTCCGACCCGGATGCAGCCATCTATTATCTGGCGCGGATGCTTTATGCCGGAGAGGATGTCAAATTCATTGCACGCCGTATCATGATCTGTGCAGCAGAGGATGTGGGAAATGCAGATCCGCAGGCTTTGCAGGTGGCAGTTGCCGCGGCGCAGGCAGTAGAACGCATTGGTATGCCGGAGAGTCAGATCATCTTGGCTGAGGCGACCAATTATGTGGCATGTGCGCCAAAGAGCAATGCTTCTTATCTGTCCATTGATGCAGCCATGCATATGGTAGCAAGCGGGCAGACACCACCGATCCCGGTACATTTGCAGGATTCGCACTACAAATCCGCCGGCAAATTGGGACATGGCATCGGCTATCAATATGCACATGATTTTAAAAACCATTATGTCGCACAACAATATCTGCCGGATGCTTTGGCAGGCACACGTTTTTACGAGCCGACAGATATGGGCTATGAAAAACAGATCCGGGATCATCTGGACAAGATCCGCAGAGAAGCGGAGTAGGGATGAAATGATCTTTGCGGGCGATGACAGCGGTCGGCAAAGTTTATTTAATAAAGAAATAAGCAGCAGGAGGAAGAAATAGCATGCAAACATATGCAGACATGACGAAGGAACAGTTGCAGGAAGAACTGACAAAGGTACGTCAGATCTACAAAGAGTATCAGGACAAGGGTCTGAAACTCGATATGTCCCGCGGCAAACCATCCAGTGAGCAGTTGGATCTGGGAATGGGATTGCTCAATGCAGTGGATGCTGAGTCTTTGATGCAGGCAGAAAACGGTATGGACACCCGTAATTACGGCGGTCTGGACGGTATCCCGGAGGCAAAGCGTCTCATGGCAGGTATGATGGAAGTCAGACCGGAACAGGTCATTGTCTGTGGTAATTCCAGTTTAAATACCATGTATGATATGGTGGCTCGCGGTATGCTGTTGGGCTATCTGGGGCAGACTCCTTGGTGCAAATTAGATAAAGTAAAATTCTTGTGTCCGGTGCCGGGCTATGATCGTCATTTTGCAGTGACCGAGCATTTCGGCGTGGAAATGATCAACGTGCCAATGACAGAAGACGGACCGGATATGGATATGGTAGAGGAACTGGTGGCAAAGGATGATGCGATCAAGGGTATCTGGTGTGTACCAAAGTACTCCAATCCACAGGGCGTTGTCTATTCCGATGAGACAGTAAGACGTATGGCAGCCTTAAAGCCGGCAGCCAAGGACTTCCGCATCTTTTGGGATAACGCCTATGCCGTACACCATCTGTATGGCGCAGAAGAAGGAAAGATCTTAAATATTTTAGACGAGTGCGAGAAGGCAGGCAATCCGGATATGGTATTTGAGTTCTGCTCTACCTCTAAGGTTTCCTTTGCCGGAGGTGGTATCGCAGGTATCGCGGCATCCGAGGCAAACCTTGCGGACATCAAGAAGTCATTGACCATCCAGACCATTGGCTTTGATAAGGTCAACCAGTTGCGTCATGTCCGTTTCTTTAAAGATGCGGATGGTATCGAAAAGCATATGGAAAAGCACGCAGCATTGCTTCGCCCTCGTTTTGAACTGGTTCTGGAAACTTTGGAGAGCCAACTTGCAGGTCTGGACGCAGGCTCATGGATCAAGCCTAAGGGTGGTTATTTCATCACTTATGAGACCAAGGAAGGCTGTGCCAAACGAGTGGTTGCGCTGGCAAAAGAGGCTGGCGTTGTGCTGACACCGGCAGGTGCACCATTCCCATACGGCAAGGATCCGAAAGATTCCGTCATCCGTATCGCGCCGTCTTATCCGACCATGGAGGACTTAAAGGCAGCCGCAGACATCTTCTGCGTATGTGTTAAACTGGCAACGCTGGAGAAGATGTTAGAGGCGTAAGATAAATCACATATTTTGAAATGAGAGCCGTGTTCGCAAGAATACGGCTTTTTCTTTTGGGTAAAAGACAAATTTATACAAAAATCTTACCAAAAACAGCAAAATAAGACTTGTTTATGCCGAGAAAATTGCGTTAAGATATGAAATATTTTGGGCGTATCGTACTGGTCGATCCGTAGAAAGAACAAGATGTTACAGTGCGTCATATGTATGAAACAGGAGGTGCAATATGCAAAAAGCAAGTGAGATTTTAAAAAGATATAAAAATGAAAACGGACCGGATATTTCCATGGTAACAGACCGTCTGATCGAAAAAGATGGATTATATTTTAAAGATATTGACGGCTCCGGGGAGTTTAAGGATTTTGACGACTGGCGTCTGCCACCGGAGAAGAGAGCCGAGGCATATGTCAAGGAACTGACTCTGGAGGAAAAGATCGCCCAGTTGTTTATCTCGGACTGGCGTATGGGAAAATATCCATGTGGTGTAGAGAATTATCAGCCGCAGTTGGATGAATCCGGCATTCTGGATAATGGGCAGTTAGATGGAAAATCTATTTTTGGAGAACAACACTTGCCGGGCACGGAGACCATGTTAAAAGATTGGTTCTCCAGACACCTGATCCTGCGTGCTAATCCAACGCCTACCGATCTGGTAGAATTTTTGAACCAGTTACAGGCAGTGGCAGAGGAGTGCGATCATTTTGTGCCGGTACAGGTCGTATCCAATTCACGAAATGAAAATGCCGAGCCGGTCTTTGGTATGAATGATGCCGCCGGTGTGTTTGCAACCTGGCCGGGAACCCTTGGCATTGCTGCAGCGGCAAAGGGAGACGGCAATTTTGATGTCATTGACAAATTCGGACAGATTGTCAATCGTGAATGGCATGCATGCGGCCTTCGCAAGGGTTATATGTATATGGCAGACTGTATGACCGATCCAAGATGGCAGAGAACCTATGGTACTTTTGGCGAAGATCCGGCATTTATCGAAGAAACTTTTGATCACCTGATCCCTGCCATTCAAAATGGCTCAGATGGGGCAGGCTTAGATGGAACAGCCATGACGGTCAAGCATTTCCCGGGCGGCGGTGCAAGAGAAAATGGCTTTGATCCGCATTATAAGGCTGGGCAGTGGAATGTCTATGCAACGGAAGGAAGTCTGGAAAAATACCATATCAAGGGATTTTACCCGGCAGTCCGTCACAATGCGGAGTCTATCATGCCATATTACTCAAAGCCTTCTAAGGAAAAGAGTTCCCTGCAAAAAGATCCAAAAGGACAGGATATTGAGTTCGCCCCATATGGATTTGCTTATAACAAATACTTTATTGACACTATTTTGCGTGGACAGATGGGATTCCGGGGTTATATCAACTCTGATACCGGTATCGTGCACAATATGTGCTGGGGCGTAGAGGCGCTGGACAAGCCGGAGCGTATCGGCTTTGCTGTGACCCAGTCCGGCGTTGACCTGATCAGTGGTCTGTTTGACAATGATCTGGCTATGGAAGCCTATGAGAGAGGTAAAAATGCTTATTACGACAGCCATGAGGTGCCGGAGGGCTTTGTAAAAGAAGACCTTGTCCTGACGGATGCATCCATTGACCGTGCCGTGACGCGCACGCTGACAGAAATGTTTGCGCTTGGTATGTTTGAAGATCCATACCGTGATGCGGCTGTGGCAGAGCGTGTGATCGCAGATGAAGATGACCGGGCAGAGGCGGCACTGGTGCATAGAAAGTCTGTTGTGCTTTTGAAAAATGATGGGATTTTGCCATATGACGCAAGGGGCAAAAAGGTTTACGCAGAGTCTTTCTATAAGAATCCGGACCAGGCTGCAAAAGATACGGAAAAACTGCGCGAACTTGTGGCAGATTACTGCCAGTTGACAGAGGATTATGAGGAGGCGGATCTTGCGATCCTGATGCTGCATCCGGCGTCCGGAGCATATTTTTCCGCAACTCCGGGCTACCTGGAACTGGATCTTTGTGAGGACAAGGAAGTCTGCGATGTGGATGAGAATTGCAGACCGCTTGCTACGACCCATAAAGAAACGACGGTCAGCGGTATGGAGCGGATACGGACGATCGCTGCAAGCCTTCATGCGCATGGCGGAAAGGTTGTAAGTAACGTCAATGTAACCCTTGCATGGGAACTGGGAAATGTGGAGACAATTTCAGATGCCCTGACGGTCGGATTTGATACCTATGACGAGGCGATTCTGGATGTGATCTTTGGCAAATATGCACCGACCGGAAAACTTCCGATCACCTTCCCGAAGAATGATGCCGTGATCAAAGTGGGAGAGGATGGCAGATGTATCAGCCCGAATGATGTGCCGGGCTATGACAAGGATCTTTATATGCCGGATGCACTCAAAGATGAGAACGGAAAGGCATATGCATATCGTGATGCGGCAGGAAATTACTATGAACTGAACTTTGGACTGACATATTAGGGCTTTGGCTCGTGCCATTCAAATCGAACGGAAAATGTGGTAAAATAGAGCAAAATGATAAAAAGCAGGAGGACAATATGGCAAAGACAGTTGGATTTATCGGTAGTGGAAATATGGGCAGAGCCATCATGGGCGGTATGATCGCAGCAGGACTTTATGCGCCGTCGCAGATCCTGGCATCTGCAAAGACCAAGGAGACCATACAGAGATTGCAGGAAGAACTTGGCGTGGTGGCAACGACAGATAATACAGAGGTGGCAAGCAAGGCAGATATTTTATTCATTGCCGTAAAGCCAGGCGTTTTTGCCACGGTTATACCGGAGATCCGGGACGTCTGTAAAGAAGGACAGGTGATCGTATCGATCGCAGCCGGACAGACTTTAGCGTCTATTACAGACCTGTTTGGACGACAGATCAAACTGGTGCGTTCTATGCCCAATACACCGGCATTGGTGTCAGAGGCAATGAGTGCTGTGACGCCGAATGCAAATGTAGGTGAGGAAGAATTGCAGGAAGTCATGG
The DNA here is from genome assembly GCA_963629085.1 of bacterium. Taxonomy (GTDB): domain Bacteria; phylum Bacillota; class Clostridia; order Lachnospirales; family Lachnospiraceae; genus Pararoseburia. The sequence goes on along the minus strand of CAVGHS010000062.1, from coordinate 1,936 downwards.
CAATCTTTGAGAGTTTCGGTAAGGCAGAGATCGTGCCGGAGTCCATGATGGATGCAGTCGTTGGCGTGAGCGGATCTTCCCCTGCCTATGTCTATATGTTTATCGAGGCAATGGCGGATGCGGCAGTTGCCGATGGTATGCCAAGAAAGCAGGCTTATAAATTCGCAGCCCAGTCGGTCCTTGGGGCAGCCAAGATGGTCTTGGAGACGGGAGAGCATCCGGGACTGCTCAAAGATGCTGTCTGCTCTCCGGGCGGAACGACCATTGCAGCCGTAGCCGCGTTGGAAAAATCGGGACTGCGTTCCTCTGTGATCGAAGCACAGCGGACATGCGTGCAGAAGTCAAGGGATATGAGTAAGAAATAAGACTTTTTGAAAAAGTGTAAAAATCTCTCTGAAAATCATTGAAAAAGTGCGTGTTGTTACTATAATGAATTTGAGAGGTGGTGAAGTCGAGTATCCAATTTTGTCTTTGGATATTTGATAGGGATTAAGAGTCAATCTTTGTGACTTTGTAAGAGTAAAAGAGCATCAAAACGAGCGCGTTCGTCAGCCGAACGCGCTTCTTTTATAAGTTCTAATTCATATTTGGAAAGACTGGCAGATTCGATCTCACGATTGCCGACCAGATAATCTACGGTCACTTCAAATATACGGGAAAGATCGATCAATATATCTATGGAAGGCTGACGCTCCCCACGCTCATAGCGGGAGTAGACATTGGGAGAACAACCCAGTTTATCCGCTACCTCACGCTGGGATAAACCTCTTGCTTTTCGGATTTCTTTTAAGTTCATAGACATACCTCCAACCCCTATTATATATCCATTTTGGTATAGAGATTATGCCCGAAATGGCATATTATCATTGAAAACTACCCATAACGGGTATATAATATACCCAATGCGGACAGAGTACGCAAGCGAAAGGAGATAAATCGTGGATAAGAAGAAAAAGTTATGGGTGCTCGCAGTGATCTGTGTACTTTTGGCTGTAGGTGTGTCGGTGGGAGCCTATCAGGTGCATACGAGAAATGCGCAGAAGAAGGAAGCCATAGAAAATGCCTGGCAGACCTTTGATGGAGAGAATGACCGGACAAAAAGGCTTTTGGACTATCGGAATTTTGCAAAGGATGAGAGCCTTGATCCGGATGCATGGTACGACAAGATTTTTTCGGGATCGGTAAAGACCGCCTATGATGCGACTTTATCCGATATGCGCCGGTGGTTTACGGACGATTATGACAAGGTTATCAAGGAAAATAGCATTTCTTTGGAGGCGGTGACAGAGAATAAGGAAGCCTATGAGGGGGCAAAGGCGGCACTGACATCCTTGCAGGAGACAATGAAAAGCGACAATGTCCTGAGTAAAAAAGAGAGCAAGACTTATCAGAAGAAGATAGCCCAAAAGATGACAGACTATGATACGGCACTGGCTACGATCGCGGTCGATGAAAAGAAAGCATATTATGATGCCCTTATTCGTGATAATACTTTTGATAATGTCGATTCCATTAGCAGTAAGAGCAAGTTGAATACCGCTATTTCTAATTTGACGGATGTTTTAAATGCGGTGAAAGCGGAAAGCGTCTTTGATGCGGATACGGTAAATGCTTATGAAGCAAATATCAACAATTTAATCGGGGCATATAATACACGTCTTTCTGCTATTGAAGAAGCTGAGAAGCAGGCTGCAAGTAAGGCAAAGAGTAATAGTAATGGTGGTTCTTATGGAAACAGTAATTCATCTGGTAGTTCATCTTCTGGAAATAGACCAAGTTGGATGAATCATCCGTATACATATATGACAGATAGTGAAACGGGAGAAATTCTTACGTATAAGGATGCTGCCGGAAATGTTTATGACGAAAATTTTAATCCACTCCTTAATTGTTAAATGAAATGCAGTTTTTCATCTAACATTTCTTGTATTTAAAT
>CAVGHS010000061.1:7714-12901 GCA_963629085.1 bacterium | reverse complement strand
ATCTGCAAGTCATCCGGGTTATCATAGTCCGTATCATTGATGGCATTGTAAACTTCCAGCGCTACCACCGGATCTTTTAAAAGCATACGGATCATGTGATCCTTAAATGCCCGATCCGGTCTGCCCAACAACTGCAATAAGCGCTTCACATAAGTTTCCAGTTCCTGCTCTGTAACACCGTTTACCTTGTTGTTTCTTGCAGTCTCCCGTGTCTTTGTCTCTCTTGCTCCCCATTCTCCCCGTCTTTCTGTTTCTTTCATACCTCATCCTTTCCACGATAAAAAGAGAATTCTCGCGTTTGTAAAACTCCCCCTTTTACATCGCTTACCTAAAATAAAAAGTGAAATCATCCGGTGATCCACCGGTTGTGATGATATCCAGATCGGATATCTATGTATGAGAGTATGACAGATACATATATAGAATGCAATAAAAATATTATAAAATTTGTATAAAGAAAATATAAAAATCCCCCGTCATACGACGAGGGATCCAACTTTCACCCCGACCGTTTACATACCGCATACCGGTCAGTGGTAAACTTTCCTCTCTTACACCTGCACCAAGACATAGGCTCTCGTGCCAAGTCCCATCTTCTCTGCATGATCCAGACAGGACTCCCACTCGGTATCCGGGTGTGTCATCTTGAAATGGTCGTGCTCACAATGTTCATGCACCTCAGCCGACAACTTCTTTTCGTTTTCGTCCAGAACGGAACCTGACATGGCAGGCATTTTGTTGCAAAGATCTGCGCAAGCCTGATCCAATGCCACAGGATCAAAAGAAGCCAGCATACCGATATTTGGAATGATCGGAATATCGTTTTCTGCATGGCAATCACAGTTTGGGGAAACATCACAGATCAATGACACATGGAAACATGGTCTGTCCTTACATACGGCATAGGCATACTCTGCCATCTTATAATTGAGCATAGCGATCGAATCCGCAAAATCCGCTGTGATAGCATCCTTTGGACAGACTGCCAGACATCTGCCACAGCCCACGCATCTATCGTGATCGATGGTTGCCTTACCGTTTGCAATGACAGGCGCACCATGCGCACAGATACGGCTGCAAGCACCACAGCCCACACACAGATCCTTATCTGCACTCGGCTTGCCTTCACAGTGCTGTTCCATCTTTCCGGCTCTTGATCCACAGCCCATACCGATATTTTTGATCGCACCGCCAAAACCTGCCATCTCGTGTCCCTTAAAATGTGTCAGAGAAATAAAAACATCGGCATCCATAATGGCATGCCCGATCTTGGCTTCCTTTACATATTCCCCGTCGATCGGGACGATGGTCTCATCCGTCCCCTTTAAACCATCGCCAATGATCACATGACAGCCTGTCTGTAATGGCGAAAATCCATTGACATAGGCTGTATCCAAGTGATCCAATGCATTCTTTCTACTGCCGACATAAAGGGTATTGCAGTCTGTAAGAAATGCCTTTCCACCGAGTTCCTTGACATAGTCTGCTACAACCTTGGCATAATTCGGACGAAGGAAAGCAAGATTTCCATATTCTCCAAAATGGATCTTGATAGCAGCATATTTTTCATTGAAATCAATATTTTCAAATCCAGCCTGCTTCATGAGTCGATGCAGTTTCTGGATCAGATTTTCATGTTCAGTTGTTTTAAAAGATGTGAAATATACTTTTGATTCTCCCATGATCTTCCCTATCCTTTCTCTTAAATTACTTATGTGCACTATAAAATCCCCGTGCCAATCAGCACGGGGATCCCATGATCCCGAACCGGGATATTATTGTCTATTTTTAGAACTTGCCAGCGTCAGCTGCTTCCTGGACAGATACAGCAACAGCAACGGTAGCACCTACCATTGGGTTGTTACCCATACCGATCAGTCCCATCATCTCAACGTGAGCCGGAACAGATGAAGAACCTGCGAACTGTGCATCAGAGTGCATACGTCCTAAGGTATCTGTCATACCATAAGAAGCTGGACCTGCTGCCATGTTGTCTGGATGAAGTGTACGTCCTGTACCACCGCCGGATGCTACTGAGAAGTACTTCTTGCCCTGCTCGATACATTCTTTCTTGTATGTACCTGCAACTGGATGCTGGAAACGTGTTGGGTTGGTAGAGTTACCTGTGATAGATACACCAACGTTCTCAAAGTGCATGATTGCAACACCTTCCTGAACATCATCAGCACCATAACACTTAACAGATGCACGAAGTCCATCTGAATATGCCTTTTCGTATACTACATTGAGTTTTGCTTCCTTGTAGTCATACTTTGTCTCAACGTAAGTAAATCCGTTGATACGGGAAATGATCTGTGCAGCATCTTTTCCAAGACCGTTTAAGATAACACGAAGCGGTTTCTGACGGACCTTGTTTGCCTTCTCAGCGATACCGATTGCACCTTCTGCTGCTGCAAATGACTCATGTCCTGCCAAGAAGCAGAAACACTCTGTCTCTTCCTCTAATAACATCTTTCCAAGGTTACCATGTCCAAGACCTACCTTACGGTGATCTGCTACAGAACCAGGGATACAAAATGCCTGAAGTCCTTCACCGATTGCAGCTGCTGCATCAGCGGCTCTACGGCATCCCTTCTTGATCGCGATTGCTGCACCTACTGTGTATGCCCAGCATGCATTTTCAAAACAGATCGGCTGGATCTTCTTGACCTGCTCATATACGTCAAGTCCAGCATCCTTTGTGATCTTCTCAGCTTCTTCGATAGAGCTGATACCATAACTATTTAAAACAGCATTGATCTGGTCAATTCTTCTTTCATATGATTCAAATAAAGCCATCTTCTTACGTCTCCTTTCTACTACTCTACTCTTGGGTCGATGATCTTAACAGCGCCCTGCTCCGGTGTAACACGTCCGTAAGAACCGGAAGCCTTTTCCCAAGCAGTATTTGCGTCATCACCCTTCTTGATGAAGTCTGTCATCTTTCCAAGGGAAACGAACTGGTAACCGATAACTTCGTCGTCAGCATCAAGAGCAATACCTGTAACATAGCCTTCTGCCATTTCCAGATAACGAACACCCTTTGCCTTGGTTGCGTACATAGTACCAACCTGGGAACGAAGTCCCTTTCCTAAATCCTCAAGTCCGGCACCGATAGCAAGTCCGTCATCAGAGAATGCAGACTGTGTACGTCCGTAAACGATCTGTAAGAACAACTCTCTCATTGCTGTATTGATTGCATCACAAACAAGGTCGGTATTTAATGCCTCAAGAACTGTCTTGCCCTGTAAGATCTCTGCTGCCATAGCTGCGGAATGTGTCATACCTGAGCATCCGATCGTCTCGATCAATGCTTCTTCGATCACACCATTCTTAACATTCAAAGATAACTTACATGCACCCTGCTGTGGAGCACACCAGCCTACACCATGTGTAAAGCCAGAAATATCTTCAATCTTCTTAGAATGCACCCATTTTCCTTCTTCAGGAATTGGAGCTGGTTCATGTTTTGCGCCCTTTGCAACAGGACACATGTTTTCAACTTCCTTTGTGTAAATCATTATAAGACTCCTTTCATAATACATAAAGCATGCATCTTAACGCTATGCCATGACTAGTTAAAAAAATAACTAACACACTGTGAATATTTTCGCACATTTTTTATGGTTCGTCCAGACCTTTTTCCGTGATTTTAGGGATAAGATCAATCATTCTTTTTTATCACATGATCCTTATCTTTAAAAATGGAATTTGCCGGGATCACACCTCTGACACAGGATACCGGATAAATGTTGGAATGCGGGCAGACAACCGTTCCCGGATTCAAGACGCTGTTGCATCCGACTTCCACATAATCCCCTAACATGGCTCCGAATTTCTTTAATCCTGTTGCAATTTCTTCCCGGGTATCGTAGCGATCCTTTACCACAACCAGGGTCTTATCACTCTTGACATTTGAGGTAATGGATCCTGCGCCCATATGTGAATGGAATCCCAAGACAGAATCACCCACATAATTGTAATGCGGTACCTGTACGACATTAAAGAGAATGACATTCTTTAACTCCGTAGAATTACCGACAACGCAGTCCTTTCCGACAATGACATTGCCACGGATAAAGGCTCCCGGGCGCACCTCGGTATCATCATCAATGATCAGCGGTCCGTTTAAGGTTGCCGTAGATGCGATGGTAACAGACTTTGCGATCCAGATATTCTCTCCACGCTCTTCATAGATTGCCGGATCCAGTGTCGGTCCGATCTCCTTGATAAAATCTCCGATCTTTGGCAGAGCCTCCCATGGATAATCTACCGTCTCAAGCAGTGGTGCTGCCAAAGTCTGGCTGAGATCATACATATTTTTGATCTTACAATGTTCCATTTTCTTTCATCCTCCCTATTTCTTATAAAACTGCGCTGCCGCACGGTACATGCCCTGCATGGCGTATTGATTGTTATTTGCCAGCACACGCGCCGTCTTTTGTTTGATAAAGTTTTCCAATTTGACCATATATTCATCTGCCGTGATCTCGCCATCCGCCACATAGGTCAGTCCCTTTTCCCAACTTGCTGTCAGTTCCGGGTTTAAAAGTGATGGGATCGAGGCATTCACGACATCAAAGATCATCTCTCCCTGTAAGGTCGGGGTGTAGATCTGGGTCTTTTTATTTAGGGCAATATACTTATTATTGACCAGTTTCTTTAAGATCTCTGCACGCGTGGCAGAGGTTCCGATACCGCTTCCCTTGATCTGGGAACGCAGTTCCTCGTCCTCGATCAGTTGCCCGGCATTCTCCATGGCAAGGATCATGGCACCGGAATTATAACGCTTTGGCGGCGAAGTCTCACCTTCCTTGATCTGCATACTGCCGATCGTCACCTCATCGCCCTTTTTGATCTTAGCGACCACTTCTGCCATGTTTATATTTAAATTTTCATCCTCTTCGCCCTCATTTTCCTCCGGGCTGTTTTCGGACGCTGTCACTTCCTTGCTGTCTGCATTTTCCTGTTTTTTCTTGCGAAAAGAATATTCCATCAGGCTAAGATAGCCCGGCTCTTTTAAATATTTCTCCGATGCAAAGAAATATTCACTTCCACTTTTTATAGTAAGATTTAACTTTTCGTATTCTGCCGGCGGATAAAAGATTGCCAGGAAACGACGCACGATCGTCTCATAAATATAAACCGCCCTGCTATTTAACCCCTTTAGGGCAGCCAGTCCCTGAC
>CAVGHS010000061.1:0-7704 GCA_963629085.1 bacterium | reverse complement strand
GTCCCTGACCGGTCGGAATGATGGCATAGTGGTCGGTGATCTGCTTGTCATTGACATAACGGGTCTTGGCAAGTCCTTTATACATCTCCTGATCCAGGATATTCTGCGCGTAGTCCCGCACCCCCGGTATTCCCAATAGTCCACGGATATTCTTGTGGATCTCCTTTGCCACAGCCGTCGATAAGACTCTGGCATCCGTTCGCGGATAAGTGACCAATTTCTTTTCGTAGAGTTCCTGCACGACCGCAAGCGTCTCATCCGGGCTGATCTTAAAGAACTTGGAACAGTCATTCTGCAATTCTGCCAGATTGTATAAAAGCGGTGGCTTTTTCTTTTCCTTCTTCTTTTCAATCTTCTCGATGCTTCCCTTTGCCTGTCCCATGACGCGCCGTTCTTCATCTAAGACCGCACTGCCGGGATCCATCTCCAAGGTCTCTTCGATCAGTGTAACAGCACTCGTCATCTCTTTAAAGCCGTTTTCCTTGTAGAGCAAAGGTGAATTTTCATAGCGCGATCCCACGACCGCCTTCCACTCCATAGAAAGATTGGCGCCTGCCACATCGACCCCCGCCAGCACACGGTAAAATGGTGTCTTTTCAAAATTGCGGATCTCTCTTTCCCGACGCACGATCATACCCAGCACACAGGTCATGACGCGTCCGACCGACACGACACAATACTTTTCATTCAAAAAACTTGCCATGGAATTGCCATAGCGGATCGAGAGCAATCGCGAGAAATTGATTCCCATCAGATAATCTTCTTTGGCGCGCAGATAGGCTGCATCGGATAAATTGTCATATTCCGAAAGATCTTTTGCTTCCTTGACCCCACGCAGGATCTCCTCCTCCGTCTGTGAATCGATCCATACACGCTTTCTGACCTTGCCCGTCACACCGGACATCTGTTCCACCAGACGATATATGTATTCTCCCTCTCGTCCCGAGTCTGTGCAGACATAGATGGTATCCACGTCGTCCCGCTTCATCAGACCGGTGACGATACCATACTGCTTGGCACTCGGTGCGATCACTTCGTATTTAAATTCTTTTGGCAAAAATGGCAAGGTCTCCAAACGCCACTTTTTATATTTTTCATCATATACATCGGGATAACTCATGGTCACCAGATGTCCAACACACCAGGTAATGACCATATGCTCTCCCTCCAGATAACCGTCGCGTCTGCTCAGATTTTCTCCCAAAGCCGCGCCGAACTGCTGTGCGACGCTCGGTTTCTCTGCGATAAATAAGGATTTACCCATAAAATTATAACTCCGTCATATCTACCAGCACGATCTCTGCGTGTTCTGCTGCCAGTTTCTCAATCTCTGCATCAAATTTCTTGGCAGAAAAGAGATAGATCACCTTTGCAGAAATCTTTGCTTTTTTCATCTGCACCAGAAGTTTTTCGTATCTTCCATAGGAAAATTCGTCCTCGGTCCAGTTGCAGATGCCAACTACATTTTCTCTCTGCGCATTTTGCCCGATAATGTCAATAGATCCCTCTTTTCCTACCCAGGTTCCCATTTTGACAAGTTTGATCGGCACCTGCCCCACATGGTTTAACAGTTGCAGGTATTCCGTACAGACACTGACAAAATATTGTTGCAGATAAGTATCTAATCTTTTTTCAATATAAGTTTCATAAAACTCTTCCGCACTCATAACATAAAGATCTGACAAATGCGGATAGATAAACGTAAACCAGAAATTCACAAAATGGTTGCGGATATGATAGACCCCTTTCTTGGAGTTATCCCAGCCGCCGGTCTCAAAAGAGACCACTTTTTCAACAACATCAAAGGCTGCCAGATTTTTCATATAGACACTGATCTTTGCCCGTGAATAGCCGGTATCCATAAAAAGATCATTTAACTTTTCATGCCCGGATGCGATGGATGCCAGGATCGTATCATAGACAGACAACTCGCGCAATTCACTTCCGATGAAGTCCTCTGCCTCCGCGAACAGATAGCCATGCGGTCGCAGGATATTATTGCAGATATTCTCCTTGATGCTCTTTTTCCCATTCCAACGATTCAGATAATCCGGCACGCCGCCGATGATACCATAAGTCTCTACGCACTGCGCCACCAAATATTCCGGGAAAGCACGAACGACATCCAAAAAACTCATGTCATCCAACTTCATGACCTCATCCACCTTTGCCATAGCCTCCCCCAGGCAGGAGGTCATATCCTTATGCGCCCAGGCTAAGGACGAATGGCAGAGCAGGATCATGACCGGTCCCGGATAAAGCCTGCGCGCCTTTAATTTTAGGATGCTTTCCATAAAATGCGGGTCTTTTTTTACAATGCGGTCAAAGGCATCGATCACAAGCACCAGTTTGGATGCATCCCCGCTCTTAACACGATTAAAGCACTCATCATAGGAATCACGGGTCAGATTGACCTCGTACTGTTTTTCGATCTCCCTTTGCATCTGATGCAGTTGTTCCTCAGCAGAGGCATTTCTGGCATGATAATAAAAGCATTTTTTATCTCTGGCAAAGAGTTGTAAGAGCAGTTCCATACCGCAACCGCTTCTGCCATACAAAATATACAACTGATTGCCGCTCTTTTTATATAATTCCTCTAATTTTTTGTACTCTGTGGCTCGTGTGATCATCTATGTGTCCCCATTTCTTTTTATCTCAAATACATATAATCTGCATTTAACAAGTCGCAATTTCTATTATATCTTTGCCGGGGGAAATTGACAAGAAAAAAAGGACGAAGCCAACCGGCTCCGTCCCCTTGCAGATTCATTTATTTCTTTGTGATATATCCTTGTGCCTTTAAAAGTTCTGCACAAAGAACGGCTCCGCCTGCTGCACCACGGACTGTATTATGGGAAAGTCCCACGAACTTCCAGTCATATACCGTATCCTCACGCAAACGTCCCACATTGATACCCATACCATTTTCATAGTTGACATCCAAGGTAACCTGTGGACGGTTATCATCTTCCATGTAGCGGATAAACTGCTTTGGCGCACTTGGAAGATTTAACTCCTGTGGCAGTCCTGAGAACTTCTCCAAAGCCTCGATCAACTGTTCTTTGGTAGGATTTTTCTTAAACTTCACAAATACGGCTGCGGTATGACCATTTAATACCGGAACACGGATACACTGGCAGGTGATGACCGGGCTGGTTGCCGGTACGATCTCGCCCTTTTCTTCATCCACATAACCCCAGATACGGAGTGGCTCTTTTTCACTCTTTTCTTCTTCGCCACCGATATATGGAATGATATTTCCTTCCATCTCCGGCCAATCCTTAAAGGTCTTTCCGGCACCGGAAATTGCCTGATAGGTTGTTGCTACGACTTCATATGGCTCAAACTCTTTCCATGCGGTAAGTACCGGCGCGTATGACTGGATGGAGCAGTTCGGCTTTACAGCCACAAATCCTCTCGTGGTTCCCAGTCTCTTCTTCTGATACTCGATCACATGCATATGTTCCGGATTGATCTCCGGTACGACCATAGGTACATCCGGTGTCCATCTGTGTGCGCTGTTATTGGAAACGACCGGTGTCTCTGTCTTGGCATAGGCTTCCTCGATCGCCTTGATCTCATCCTTTGTCATATCCACAGCAGAGAATACGAAATCCACCTCAGCCGCTACATCTTCCACTTCATTGACATTCTTTACCACTATATCTTTGACGGCTTCCGGCATTGGAGTGTCCATTTTCCAACGGCCACCCACAGCATCCTCATATCGCTTGCCTGCACTTCTTGGGCTGGCTGCGATCGTAGTCACTTCAAACCACGGATGATTTTCCAGCAGAGAGATAAATCTCTGTCCGACCATACCTGTTCCACCTAAAATACCAACTTTTAATTTTTCGCTCATGATGCTCTCCTTCTCACATGTCCGCTCTACGCAGACAACTGTCTTTCTAGGAAAATATGTTACGTTATTCCATAAAAAAAAGCAAGCACTTTTCCGATTTTACACAAATTCCACAAATGCCTGCCTTTTTCCTTATTTCTTTTGGTTATTTTTTCAAAAATTCTTTGTAAGAAGCAATGGCTGTTTGCATCGCTTCCTTGCCCGGTGCCCCCGTCGTCAGACGTTTGTTGACACAGGTATACATGGAAATGGCATCATAAATGTCTTCTTCAAAGACATCCGAGAACTCTTTCAATTCCTCCAATGACATATCGTCGATCGCAATGCCCTTATCAATACAATAGAGAACCACGCGTCCGATAATGCCATGCGCATCCCGGAACGGTACGCCCTTTCCTACCAGATAATCTGCGGCATCGGTCGCATTGGTAAAGCCATGTCTGGCACTCTTTTCCATAACATCCTTGCGGAAAGTCATAGTCTCTAACATGCCATCAAAGAGTTGGATGCAGCCATTGACCGTATCCATGGCATCAAATGCCATTTCTTTATCTTCCTGCATATCCTTATTATAGGCAAGCGGAATGCCTTTCATGGTCGTGAGCAGTCCCATCAGCGCCCCATAGACACGTCCGGTCTTACCGCGCACGAGTTCTGCGATATCCGGGTTCTTTTTCTGTGGCATGATACTGCTTCCGGTACTATAGGCATCATCGATCTCAATAAAACGATATTCGTTGGAGTTCCAGATAATGACTTCCTCGGAGAAACGGCTCAGATGCATCATGATGGTAGACATAGCACTCAAATATTCGATCAGGTAATCCCTGTCACTGACACCGTCCATACTATTGACGGTCGGACCATAAAAGCCCAGCAACTCCGCCGTATATTCACGATCCAGCGGATAGGTCGTACCAGCCAGCGCACCGGATCCCAAAGGACAGTAATTCATACGTTCGTAAATATCGGATAAACGCAATACGTCTCGCTTGAACATTTCAAAATAGGCTCCCATATGGTGTGCCAGTGTGATCGGCTGTGCCTTTTGCAAATGGGTAAAGCCCGGCATGATCGTCTCTGTATTATCTTCCATAATAGAAAGAATGGTCTCAAGTAAATGATGGAGCAAGTCCTTGGTATGCTCTACCTGACTTCTGGTATATAGGCGCATATCCAATGCCACCTGATCGTTTCTGCTGCGTCCGGTATGCAGTTTTTTGCCCGGATCCCCAATACGGTCGATCAGATTTGCCTCCACAAAACTATGGATATCTTCGTATTCGGATGTGATAGCGAGTTTGCCGTCTGCCACATCCTTTTCGATGCTTTCCAATCCGACTAAGATCTCGTCTCTTTCCTTTTCTGTAAGGATGCCCTGTTTGGCAAGCATCTTCACATGTGCTTTGCTTCCCATGATGTCTTCCGCGAAAAACCGCTGATCAAATCCGATAGATGCGTTGAAATCATATACTAACTGATCGGTTGCCTTGGTAAATCGTCCACCCCATAACTGTGCCATAATACTTATTTCCTTTCCTCTTTTTCCTGCTGTCTGCTACGATATGAAAACACACATCCACAGTAGTCCTGCCGATACATGCCATACTCTTTTGATAATTCCACGCTGCGCTTATAACCTTCGCGTTTCTTAAAATCCGAATATAAATACGAAATGCCATAGTCGTCTGCCAGTGCTCCGCCGATTTCATTGAGCATCTGTGCATTTTTCATAGGACTGATGGAAAGTGTTGTCGTAAAATAGTCCATCTGCATTTCTTTTGCCAGTTTTGCCGTCTCTTCCAAACGAAGACGAAAGCACTGTCCACACCGCTTTCCGCCCTCCGGCTCGTTCTCCAGCCCCCTGGTCACGTCATAAAAGCGATCCTTGTCAAAGTCTCCCTCCACAAAAGAAATCGGATGCTTTGCCGGGAAACGCTCGATAAAGGTCTTTTGCTCTGCCACGCGCTTGTTATATTCTTCATCCGGGTAAATATTGGGATTGTAATAGAATACGGTAATAGAAAAATAGGCGGACAGATACTCCAAGACATAAGAACTGCAAGGAGCACAGCAGGAGTGCAAAAGAAGTCTCGGCACCCTGCCCTGCTCCTGCAATTGAAGAATCGTTTGATCCAAAAGACGTTGATAATTCTGCTTCATGTACTATGCTTCCTCAGATGTCCAAAGATATAAAAATGCTACAGCCAGTACATATACGATTGCCATGAGCACCATAAAAACGGCTCTGCCAAAGATAAATCCCGCTGCGATCTGTGCGATCACAAGAAGCCCGTGTACCCATACCGGAATCCGATTTAAAAGCGCACTGAGCAGGACTTCCAAAATGGCGATCGAACAGATTGCCACGATCGGAATGTTTAATACCGCATAACTTACAACGATCAGTACGACCGTCACCGCCAAAAAGATGCCAAGTGGTATGATTGGTTTATTTTTAAATACTTTGATTGCTTTTGTCATTTTATGTGTCCTCTCCTGTTCTTTTCACTTAGCCCATTATAGCAAGTTTTACAAGAAGAAACAACTACCACCTTTTCTCATCAGGAATAACTGACACGATTGTTGACATGGTCATAATAATATACATGATCGGAAAGGACCTCTTCCGGCATCACGCAAGTAGCATTCACCTGTCGCACCAGCGCAGACATTTCCTCCAGATCAAAGCGGTTTTGGTAAGGCAGCAGGATCAACTCATGCACACTGCTCGGCAAAATAACAAAATCACTTTCCGCTACCTCCGCGCACTTTTTCATGATCTGCGGATACAGCATGACTGCCGCCCCAAAATACTGGTTGGCATTGGTCAGCACATACATCTGGAAATCCGCCAGATCTTCCATGTCCTCGACCTCCGGCAGACTTGTCCCTGCCGCCCCCATCATGGATTCCACCAGTCCCGAAAAAGAATGCATCTTAGGTGCAAGTAACTTTGGTGTGTTACGGCGGGCATAAGATAAGAGTTCCTTCGGCGTGATCTGCCAGGTATACAGCATATCATTTCGAATCAGTATAGAAGCATTGCTTGTCATCTCCTGCTCTGGAAAGATCTCATCTGCCATGAGATAATAGCAAAAGACCACTGCCAGATCCAAATAGGGAACAAATGGCACTTCTGCCAAAAGTTCCTTGTTCTTTTCCATATTGACCAATTTGTAGATAATATGTTCCCGCACTTTGGTAAAGTCTGTAAAAAAAGAAAGATCCACATCTTCTTTCAAGCGATACTCGGCAAAACTGGCGAGTATACGGTCTGCAATTTCTGTCAGGGACGAACCCTCCTGAAAAATCTCATAACACGTATGTAAATAAATGGTTGGGGAAATGTTGACGGATGACTGAAGGATGCTCAGTCCGTCTAACCATAGATCGTTGTTCTTGAGAACAGGGCGCACATCAATCTCCTGATCCGCGTCAATCCTCTCCTCAAGCAAGGAAATCAATTCCTTTTTAAATATTTCGTATGTCATAAACCCTCCGATTCAGACATGCGCAAATGGAAAAAGCTCCGAATCAGACTCGAACTGACGACCCCTTCATTACGAGTGAAGTGCTCTACCAACTGAGCTATCGGAGCAACGAAATTATTATATCGAAAGTTTTCTGTTTTGGCAACGATTTTTTTATCTTTTTGAAAATTGAGCAGGCGTTCCTTTGGACATGGGGCTGGCGCAGGGCAGTAGGGCGGACAGGACACAGGATGCAGGGAGGGAGAAACTGTCGCAGAACAGGGAGTCTCTGGACGAGAAACTTTTTCTTTCTCTGATAAAAACTGTCTTTGCAAAGTTCGACAACCGTCTTGGATGATGTTCGCCTCT
>CAVGHS010000060.1:12105-13043 GCA_963629085.1 bacterium | reverse complement strand
AAATAACACCCTGTGCGATAGAGTATTCCTATAAGACCATATTAGATGAAGAAAAGATAGATATTATGGCATACAATGTGGAAACCATTGTGGCTGAAAAATACGAAACGATTATCCGCAGAAATATCGGAACCACAAGGGCTAGAGATTTTTATGATCTGTATATGTTTTACAATATGTATAGACAAATGATCAATCCTGAGATATTGCGGCGTGCAGTTGTGAGAACTGCAAAGAAACGAGAGTCTTTATCGTTGTTAGCGGAGTGGAAAGATATCATTGAAGAAATGAAAGAAGATGTTTCCATTGAGAAACTTTGGACAAATTATTGTGTGAATAATACGTATGCTGCACATATAGATTTTGAAAGTATTATGGAAGTGATGGAAAAAATGGGGGAAATGATTGATGCCTTTACAGGCTAATGCCAAGAATGCTATCGGCGGAAACTTTGTAAAGATGGCATAAGGCAATCAGATGTCGGATGGGCATTTCATTGGCACCACGTTCATATCGGGCGTACATAGTCTGCGAGGTGCCGAGATAGTCGGCAACTTCTTGTTGGGTCATCCCCCGGCTTTCACGCAATTCTTTTATTGTCTTTGTGTAGTATGGCTTTGTCATAGCAGATACTCCATATCTGGAACATTCATAAATTCTCAAAAAAGGCGTTAAAATCAACGTTAAAAATCTTGGCAAGAGCGATCAGTTCGGATACACGAATGTTGTAAGTACCACATTCGATCTGGGAATAACTGCTCCTGGAGATTTCCAGCCCCTCCAGTTGTAAGCGGGCAACGATCTGTTCTTGTGTCAAATGAGATTGTTTTCGCAATGCGCGAATGTTATTTCCGATAGAAATATCTTGTTTGATTTTTTGCGCCATGTGGTAAAACTCCAATGCGATAAATGTGTTATAATCATTGAAAATGATGTAG
>CAVGHS010000060.1:0-11998 GCA_963629085.1 bacterium | reverse complement strand
AAGTTAGGGCGATTATCAAACCCAAATCATTATCAGGTGACCGCCTCCGGTAGCACCTTTATATATTTATATTATATAGCCATCAAGGATTTGTCAATGCAAAACATCAAAAATGATACCAAAGGAGCCTTATGCAGCAAAAGAAAACAAAACCTTTATTTATAATAATCATAGTCACTGTAGCCGTGCTTTTAGTCGGAGGTATTTCCTATGGCAGGTATTATACCGGCCAAAAGAAAGAAGCCGAAAAAGTCGAGAAAGAAAAAGAAAATGCAAAAGCAAGCGAAAATAAGGCAGATCAAGATAGCATAGAAGAGCAGGAGACAGCAGAAACAGAGGTTGTACCCACTCCCGCTGATACAGACTTTGTAAAGATTCTGGATTACATCCCGGATATTGTGATCGATCTCAAATATGCGACAGCAGATAATTTTACCGGCACGGTCATCTATGATTTTAACGATGCCTATTTGCGCTATGGCACAGTGAAAAAACTGTCTGTGGCACAGGAAAAGTTAAAAAGCATGGGCTACCGTATCAAGATCTGGGATGCCTATCGCCCGTTTTCGGCGCAGGAAAAATTGTGGCAGGTCTGCCCCAATCCGCGCTATGTGGCAAATCCGGCAAACGGCATGAAAGCACACAATCTGGGCGGGACGATTGATATGACGATCGTGACACTGGATGGGGGAGATGTGGAGATGCCGACCGGTTTTGATGATTTTTCCCTCAAAGCCGACCGTGATTACAGTGATGTGTCAGAGACAGCGGCAGCCAATGCCAGCATGTTAGAACAGGTCATGACAGAATGCGGCTTTAAAGGCTATCAGGGCGAATGGTGGGACTATTCAGATACGACACAGTATGAGGCATATGATTTTGAACCGTAAAAAAGAGAGGTTACACGGAGATCAAAGCATGGTAAAATAATATCTAAAACAAATGATAGGATTATAACACATGAAAAAACAATCAATCAAAGCCGTTCTCATACTGGGAATCTTCTATTTTATCTTTCTGGGAGCGGAGTATTTCTTTGACAATATGATGGCATTCGAAACGGATGCAGATGGCGTGGTTTTGGCGCAGAGTTACATATTAGGAAGCAGTGTGATCGGCTTTTTGTCCTATGCTTTTCTGGAAAAATATCTGCGGGGCAAGGGCAGGCAGATCTTCCCTGCGGTCGGTGGAATCCTTTGCATTCTCCTGCTCTTTTTTATCAAGATTCATGCGACGTATGCCAATACACTTGGCTCTGGCTTACTACTCTTTTTACTGCTGGGCTATTTTGGCAGTGGCATCCATTATCTGGTCGCACAGACGCTGGCAGATGACACAGATGGCGAAAAGACCCATCTGGCAAAGATGGTAGGGTGTGCCTATGCGCTTGGCATTTTTTTACAGTTTATCAACAATAATTGCATTGCATCCGTAGCAGAGCAGACCTTGTTTTTATCACTGGCGGTTGCCATTATGGAAGGCATCTTTATCCAGATGTCCGAGTCACTTTCCACAGAGGGTGACGCAGTTTTTACGCAGGCAGCAAAGGCAGAAGTTCCTGCAAAAGAGGAAAATGAAAGAGAGGATGCGGACACAGATGCATGGAAGACCGGTCTGCTTTTGATCCTTATCGTTGCATGCATGACCTTCATTTTTGCGACTTTAGATAATGCAGTAACACTGGTGCACGCCGGTGGCAGTGTGGATATCGGACAATGGCCGCGCCTGCTCCTTGCGGGAAGTGGGCTGGCAGCAGGATTTTTATATGATGTCAAAAAGGGAGCATATCAAAATATCATCATGTATTGCGTCATGCTCTTGTCGACGATTTGTGTCCTGGTGATCTCCTGTGGAGGACCATTTCTTCTGGGACTTTTGGTGTTTTATCTTTCCGCTGGTTTCTTTTCTATTTATTTTGCGGTCGGATTTATGCGTCTGTCTTATGGCATGTCCTGTCCAAAATTATGGGCAGGACTGGGACGAGCCGTCAACAACCTTTGCGCGGTGGTCACGGCATCCATATCCCTATCCCTTTTGCAGACTCCGTCCTATGTGACGATCGTGATCGCACTGGTTTTGTTTGTCATCACAAGTATTTTATTGTTTATCTACCAAAGACAGATAGATCAGCAGGAACTTTCGCAAAACATGGCAAAGGTGGAGGCTGCGGACAGCAGACCAAAGAGATCAGAAACAGAGTTGTTGACCCTTTTTGCTGACGAGTATGGATTGACACCCCGGGAAAAGGAAGTCCTATCCTGTATGCTGCACTTTGATGACAATGTGACAGCCATGGCATCAGAACTTGCAATATCCAGAGCCGCATTGTACCGCCATATTTCCAGTATGAACGAAAAAACAGAGACCAAAGCCCGCATGGGACTGGTGCAGTTCTATTATGCATGGATGCAGGACAAATAGCACTGTTGTGCCATTGATGTGCAGAAATTCATCTTTTTCACAGTTTGAGACATATGTCAACTCCCCGATTACGCCAGATTATGATAGGTTTAGATCATGAGAAGTCGTGATAGGGGAGTTTTTATCTTTCTATCGGACGGCGTGACTAAAGGAGGATGACATATGAAAAAGAAAAAGATGCGCGGACTTTTGTCTTTGCTGCTTGCCATGCTTTTGGCGGTAAGCCTGCTTCCGGCACAAAAAGTCATAGCAGATGACGGAAGTTCGAGCGGACAGGGAAATCTAAAGTTCAGCAGTTTTGACAGCACAGATCTGACTTATGGAGAGGTGCAATGGAAAAATGGGGATGCAGATGACTGGCACACCCAGACGAAAGCAGAGAGCCTTACGGCTACCAAGGTGCGTATTGTCTTAAATAACAATGGGAAAATGGCAGACCACATGGCTTTGCAAAAGATCGGTGCGGACAACAGCACGCAAAACCTTTTGCAGGATGCTGCGAGCAAGGCGGCGATTTTATCAAGTGATGGCTATACTTTGGCAGCAGATAGCAGATATGAATTTGAGCATATTGAATTTACATCTGCATCCGGCGGTAACGGTGGAAACAACAACCCACAGCAGCCGACAAGCAATCAGATCGCTCTGCTCTTAGAGGGGGATGCGTGGTCTGCCTTTATGCAGGCGTGTGAAACGGATGGGGACAACAACAATATCCTGGTAAAAGTTGATGAGCAGACAGGCTACCAAAAGATCACAGACCTGATGGCGAGCGGACAAGTTATTACGGCACCGGATAATCAGTCTTTACTCTTATTTGATGCGGCGATCACAAAGGTTACACTTTATGTCAAATATGACGCTGCCTACATGGCGCAGTTCGTGCCGGATATCGCAGGCATGGGCTACAGCCAGGCTAGTCCGCTGGTGATTGACGCACCGGGCACATGGCATTTACAGATCGATAACAAAGTAAATACCATTGTCTGGAATTATGATGAGAATATGGGGCAGGATGCCTATTTGGAACACGGCAGTGCCCAGATCATTGCGGTCAATGGAAATGCCGTGACAAAAGGCAACGGAGCCTATGACAATACCGGGGATAAAGATGGCGGACATTTCGCAGTAAATCCTGGAGATAAAATCACGATTAAATTAACACCGGATTATGGCTATCAGTTATCCGGCGTCCAGTTAAACGGCGGCGCGAAGTTAGAGGCGCAGGCAGATGTTTCGACCTTTACCTTTATCATGCCGGATACCAGTATCCATTTTAAAGGTATTTTTACCAAGACAACGGATAGTGTGGTCACTTCCGGAAGTACAGTCAAAGCGGCAGCCATTGCCAACGGCTCTAATGCGGCGGATAGCGGCAATTTAAAACTTGAGGTTTCCGATAACAGTAGTTATAACACAGCGGAGGTACAGGCGCTGGTGGCAGGTTCTGTATCTGCGCAGGCGGTAGATCTTTCGCTGGATCAGATCGTCAGCAAAGGGGATGGCACAAACTGGGAGACCGGTATTACCGAGTTTAACGATCCGATCACCTTGTCATTATCTTTGGAAAACTATGATGCAGATTATGATTATACGGTCGTAAGAAACCATGACGGAAAACTCACGGCTTTGGATACCAAGGTCAGTGATGGAACGGTTTCTTTTGAGACCAACCAGTTCTCTACCTATGTGATCGTAAAGAAAGCCAAGGCGGCAGGCAGTCAGACACAGCCGACGACCACGCTTACAAATACTGCTACATCACCAAAGACAGGGGATGCGACCTTACCGATCGCCTGGATCCTGCTTTTGGGAGCAGGTATCTGCGGAGCATTAGGGATTTCTGTACGAAAGAAAATATGTAAATGTTAAATGAAGAATAAAGAAACAAGACTTGCTCCTGCTGATGATACAAACAGCAGGAGCATTTTTTCGAGCCGGAGGGACACTCCATGTGGCAAAAGGAACGTCCCTGCGGTTGCAAGTGTTCTGTATTTATAGTAAAATTGTGGAAGATTTGAAAGTGAGCATAAGAGCAGGAGGTATAGATCCGATGGAAAGTTACAAAGAGGAATTTATTGAGTTTATGGTGGAGAGCGACGTGCTGAAATTTGGCGATTTTACCTTAAAGAGCGGTCGTAAATCTCCGGTTTTTATGAATGCGGGAGCCTATGTCAGCGGACCACAGTTGATGAAACTGGGCGAGTATTATGCAAAGGCGATCCACGATGCTTATGGCGAGGATTTTGATGTCTTATTCGGACCGGCATACAAGGGGATTCCGCTGGCAGTCATTACGGCAGAAGCCTTTTATCGTTTATATGGAAAGGAAGTAAAATATTGCTCCAATCGTAAAGAGGCAAAAGATCACGGGGCAGACATGGGCTCTCTTTTGGGTTACAAGATCAAAGACGGCGATCGGGTTGTCATGATCGAGGATGTGACCACTTCCGGAAAATCTATGGAAGAGACCGTTCCGATCGTTCGCGCGCAGGGTGATGTTACGATCGTAGGTCTCATGGTAAGTTTGAACCGTCAGGAGATCGGTCTTTCCGGCGATCACAGTAAGTCAGCCTTGGATGAAGTAGCAGAGACTTACGGCTTTGCGACCAATGCCATTGTTTCTATGTCAGAAGTGGTAGACCACTTATATAATCATGAGCATCAGGGTAAAATAGTCATTGACGATTCTATGAAAGCGGCTATCGACGCATACTACGATCAGTATGGCGTGCGATAGAGATGGTTATTTTATGAACAAGACAAATAAGATCCGGTATGTGATCCCTTTTATCCTCTATATGGGACTTTTGCTATATTTTCTGTTTTTTGCTGAGGCATTTCGGGAAAATACAGTGGGTGGGTATCGCTACAATCTGATCCCTTTTCGGGAGATCATGCGCTATATCCAATACCATAAGACGATCGGCACCGGGCGGGTCATTCTAAACCTTTTGGGCAATATCGTAGGATTTGCACCGTTTGGTTTTTTCCTTCCCTGTATCAGCAGACGACCGATCGATTTTTGGGCGACGACACTTTTTTCCATGGAATTTTCCATTACGGTAGAAGTGATCCAGTTGTTCAGCCGCGTAGGCTGTTGTGATGTGGATGATGTGATCCTCAATACCTTGGGCGGCATGTTGGGTTTTCTATGTTACCGGATCTGGAGGAAATATAGACATGAATCGTAGAAATAGAAGATACAGCGGGCAGAAGAAGCCTTTGTCTACGCCATCCATAGGCGCGGCACTGGGGGCGGCGGCATCGCTTTTGATCCTGGTGCTGGCACTCTTTATCGCAGCAAATACAGATGGCAGCAGTGCCAATATCATCGGCGGTATCTCCGTGCTTGCCATGATCCTGGCAATCGCGACCTGTGTGACAGGAGCACATATGGTGCGCAATGAAAATTTTGAAAAAATATCCCGCATTCTTGGCGTGGTCGTTCCGGCGATCGCGACGGCATGTTGGATGATCTTATATTGTATCGGTATTCTGATTGGATAAAAGACAGGTGGGTAGAAAAATGAGACAATTAGAGCGACAGGAAGAGTATGAAGAACGATTTGCTCTGGTAAGTGAGCGGATCGACCAGTTGAAAGAAGATGCGGAAGTGCCGGATTCCTTTGCTTCCTATTTTAAGGAAGTGGCGGCGTTTCTTGGTCTGGTAAAAAAGACCTATGCCTGTGTGGCAGAGGGAGAATATGAGAGCCTTTCTCTGGAGAAAAGGCAAAAGATACACGCTGATCTGTATGGCAGACTGGAGCCGGCTGTTTATGAGACTTCTTATCTAAATCCGGCATATGCCAAGGAGGTGCTGGGAGCGGAACTGGGGGGTATGCTCAGTATGCTTTACGCAGATCTCTTATCCACGATACCGGATGCTTTTGAGGAGAGATTAGACCTGCTTTGCATCTGGAACGAACTCTTTGTAGAACTTCACGGTTGCTTTGTGGAAGAAATGCAGGAGATGGGAACGAGCGCATTTTCAGAGGAGTCCTTAAAATGGATCGCCGGAAATGTCAAGGACGCGATTTACTGGTTCTATCATGATTATGCGGAGGTTTTTGTGCCGGATACCATTCAGCCGATGATCGATCCGTCTTATGATTTCTTTACGAAATGGATCGAGGAAGCAGATCTATCCAGCAATGCCTATCTCTACCGCATCGGTGCGCCGGTCGGTAAGAACGAACTTTTGATGGCTGACTATCTGCGAAAGATGCCACAGGATCAGATCGATGCCATGGCACATACCTTTACGGAGGGCTATCGCAAGGGCTTTGAGATCACAGGCAAGGATCTGCGTGCCAAAAAGACAGTCAAGATCGAGGCACCGCTTGGCATGGAACGTATGGTAAAGGCAGCCATGGAGCAGTTTGCCAACATGGGCTTAAAGACGACCATCCTGCGTGAGGCGACGATCTCGCTTTACGGCAGAGGCGGCGGCAAGCGCGGTTATTACAGTGTGTCGCCAAACCGTCAGTTTGACTACGATCACAAGGATGACAAGGCATATTATTTTGACAAATCCTTTGTGGAACGCCGCTTGGAGATCATGCGCGATACTTTTGAAAAAGACAAGGATAAGGCATTGACTTTTGGTGGTCCTGCGGTCGTTGAAGTCTTTGGAGAAGAACCATTTGCCCCGGTCAACAAGGCGGCAAATGCCAAGTATTCCGACAAGCAGAATTCTCTGAATGTATATAGTGCTGTGGAATCCGGCAAGATCACCAATACCTATATTCCGGGAGAATCCTACAGTTTTACCATCATTGCCTATCCGTTGCCGGCCATTGGTGACAAGTTTGAGGAGATCTTTGCAAAGACCGTAGAACTCAATACCTTGGATTATGAAAAATACCAGACTATCCAGCAGCATATCATTGATGCATTGGATCAGGGGCAAAGCGTGCATGTGACCGGTCGTGGAGACAATCATACGGATATCCGGGTGCAACTGCATCCGCTGAAGGATCCTGCAAAGGAAACTAATTTTGAAAATTGCGTTGCCGATGTCAATATCCCGGTGGGCGAAGTCTTTACTTCTCCGGTCTTGGAAGGCACCAATGGCGTCCTTCATGTGACACAGGTCTATCTGGGAGAACTCTGTTACAAAGATCTGGAGATTGTCTTTACGGATGGCAAGATCACAGCCTATAGTTGTGCCAATTTTGAAACGGAAACAGAGAACAAAAAATACATTCAGGACAATGTTCTCTATCATCATAAGACCCTGCCTTTAGGCGAGTTCGCGATCGGTACCAATACGACGGCTTACCGCATGGCAAGAGATTATGACATTGCGGACAAACTGCCGATCTTGATCGCGGAAAAGACGGGACCGCACTTTGCTGTGGGCGATACCTGTTATTCCCATGCGGAAGATGTGCCGATGTATAATCCTGACGGCAAGGAAGTCGTTGCGAGAGACAATAGCGTATCGCTGCTGCGCAAGGATCAAAAGACCGCCGACCAGGCATATTTTAACTGCCATACCGATATTACCATTCCTTATGATGAGTTGGGTGATATCGTGGTGGAATGTGCAGATGGCAGGGAGATCACCATTCTTTCACAGGGCAGATTTGTCCTGCCGGGAACCGAGGAATTAAACGCCGAACTGGATCGATAAATAGAAGAAACTTACATTTTAAGGAGGAAAAGAAAATGGCTAAAGTAGGAATTGTAATGGGCAGTGACTCTGATATGCCGATCATGGCAAAGGCAGCAGAGGTCTTGGAGCAGTTGGGGATCGATTATGAAATGACGATCATTTCTGCACACAGAGAGCCGGATGTGTTCTTTGAATATGCAAAAGGGGCAGAGGCAAGAGGCTTTAAGGTCATCATTGCGGGTGCCGGAAAGGCAGCACATCTTCCGGGTATGTGCGCAGCACTTTTCCAAATGCCGGTCATTGGCATTCCGATGAAGACATCTGACCTTGGCGGTGTAGATTCTCTGTATTCTATCGTACAGATGCCGAGCGGTATTCCGGTTGCGACTGTTGCTATCAATGGTGGGGCAAATGCGGGCATTTTGGCAGCCAAGATCTTAGCGACCAGTGATGATGAGATCTTAGAGAGATTAAAGAAGTACAGCGAAGATCTGAAAGATCAGGTCGTAGAGAAAGACGCACGCTTACAGGAAGTGGGCTACAAGGCTTATATGGAAAAATAATAAGATGCATGGGACTAGGATATATTAGAATGACTAATATATCCTAGTAGTTTTTATTACTAGAATTTCTAAGACACAGGTTTTATAATTGTAGATATAGAATACGCATGATGCGGATCGCATCGGATATGTGGATGCCATCTGAGTGCTTGCAGCAGGGAGGAAAAAGCATGGATTACAAAAAAGCAGGTGTAGATATTGAGGCAGGTTATGAATCTGTCAAATTGATGAAAAAATATGTGCAGGAGACCATGAGACCGGAAGTTTTGGGCGGTCTGGGCGGATTTTCCGGCGCGTTTGATCTTTCGTCCATCAAGGATATGGAGGAGCCGGTACTTCTTTCCGGTACGGATGGATGCGGTACCAAGGTAAAACTGGCATTCCTTATGGACAAGCATGATACCATCGGTATTGATGCGGTTGCCATGTGTGTCAATGATGTGGCATGTGCAGGTGGCGAGCCTCTTTTCTTCTTAGATTACATTGCTTGTGGCAAGAATTATCCGGAAAAGATCGCAACGATCGTCAGCGGTGTAGCCGAAGGCTGTAAGCAGTCCGGTTGTGCTTTGGTCGGCGGCGAGACAGCAGAGCATCCGGGGCTTATGCCGGAAGATGAATATGATCTGGCTGGATTTGCCGTTGGCGTCGTAGATAAGAAAGACATCATTACAGGTGAGAACTTAAAGGACGGTGATGTACTGATCGGTATGGCATCTACCGGTGTCCATTCCAACGGATTTTCTCTGGTGCGCAAGATCTTTGATATGACGAAAGAATCTTTAGATACTTACTATGATGAATTGGGCACGACATTGGGCGAAGCGCTTCTGGCTCCGACCAGAATTTACGTCAAGGCATTAAAGGCGGTCAAGGATGCAGGTGTGACAGTGAAAGCATGCAGCCATATCACAGGCGGCGGTTTCTATGAGAACATCCCGCGTATGCTTCCGGAAGGCAAGCGTGCTATTGTTGAAAAGGACTCCTACGAAGTGCCTGCTATCTTTAAACTCATGGCAGAAAAAGGAAATGTAGATGAACACATGATGTATAATACATACAACATGGGACTTGGTATGATTGTTGCCGTGGATCCGGCGGATGTTGATAAGACCATGGAGGCCATGCGGTCTGCTGGGGATACGCCGTATGTTGTTGGTAAGATCATTGATGGTGAAAAGGGTGTAGATCTATGTTAAAAATAGCAGTTTGTGTGTCCGGTGGCGGCACCAATCTTCAGGCGATCATTGACGCGATAGGAGCAGGACGAATCCACGATACCGAGATTGCACTGGTCATCAGCAACAATCCAAATGCCTATGCCTTGGAACGTGCAAAAAAGGCTGGCATTGCGGACATCTGTATTTCACCGAAATCTTATGAGAACAGGGATGCCTTTAATGCGGCATTTTTGGAAAAACTGGATGCAGCCCAGGTAGACCTGGTCGTACTCGCCGGATTTTTGGTCGTGATCCCGGAGATCATGATAAAGAAATATCGCAATCGTATCATCAATATCCATCCGTCGCTCATTCCGTCCTTTTGCGGGACCGGCTACTACGGTTTGAAAGTGCATGAGGGGGTGCTTGCCAGAGGTGTCAAGGTGACAGGCGCGACCGTGCATTTCGTGGATGAGGGAACAGATACGGGACCGATCATTTTACAAAAGGCAGTAGCCGTGCAGCAGGATGACACGCCGGAAGTTTTACAGCGTCGCGTGATGGAAGAGGCAGAATGGCAGATCATGCCGCAGGCGATCAATCTGATCGCAAGAGGCAAGGTTAGCGTGGTAGATGGAAAAGTCAGAATTGCAGAATAAGGAGAATGGCATGAAAGTATTAGTTGTAGGCAGTGGTGGTCGTGAGCACGCGATCTGTATGAGCGTGGCAAAAAGTAAAAGAGTAGACAAGATCTACTGTGCACCGGGCAATGCCGGGATCGGTCAGATCGCAGAGTGTGTACCGATCGGTGCCATGGAATTTGACAAATTAGTTGCATTTGCGAAGGAAAACGACATTGATTTTACCATCATTGGTATGGATGATCCTTTGGTCGGTGGTATCGTGGATGCTTTTGAAGCAGAAGGCTTAAAGGTCTTTGGACCGAGAAAAAATGCGGCAATTCTGGAAGGAAGCAAGGCTTTTTCTAAGGATCTTATGAAAAAATACAATATCCCTACGGCAGCCTATGAGCGTTTTGATGACGCAGAGGCGGCAATTGCTTATTTAAAGACAGCCAAGATGCCGATCGTGTTAAAGGCAGATGGGCTTGCACTTGGCAAGGGCGTCTTGATCTGCAATACTCTGGAAGAAGCCATCGAAGGGGTACATACCATCATGATGGATAAGAAATTCGGGGATGCAGGAAACACCATGGTCATTGAGGAGTTCATGACCGGACGTGAAGTCTCTGTGCTTTCTTTTGTAGATGGCAAGACCATCCAGATCATGAGCAGTGCGCAGGATCACAAGCGTGCAGGGGATGGAGATACCGGCTTAAATACCGGAGGTATGGGAACCTTTTCTCCAAGTCCTTTCTACACCGAGGAAGTGGATGAATTTTGCAAGAAATATGTATATCAGGCGACGGTGGATGCCATGGCAGCCGAGGGAAGAGAATTTAAGGGCGTTATCTTCTTTGGTTTGATGCTGACCGAGGACGGACCAAAAGTTTTGGAATACAATGCCAGATTTGGCGATCCGGAGGCACAGGTCGTACTGCCGCGTATGAAGAATGATATCATTGATGTCATGGAAGCATGTGTGGACGGCACTTTAGATCAGTTGACGCTGGAATTTGAGGATAATGCAGCAGTCTGCGTGGTACTTGCATCGGATGGTTATCCGGTTTCTTACCAGAAGGGATTTCCGATCACAGGCTTTGACAAGTTCGACAACGAGGAATATTTCTGCTTCCATGCAGGCACAGCCTTAAATGATGCAGGACAGATCGTGACCAACGGCGGACGTGTACTTGGTGTTACCGCCAAGGGCAAGGATTTAAAGGATGCCAGAGCCAAGGCTTATGCGGCAACGGACTGGATCTCCTTTGAAAACAAATATATGCGCCACGACATCGGCAAGGCGATTGATGAGGCGTAAACATAAATAGACCGTTAGGGACGTTCCTTTTGCCACAAGGAGCGTCCCTTTTGGCGTATTTGTTTATAAAAATTTTAGAATTCTTTTCTTGCTTTCTTTATCTTTCTATGTCATACTTTTTTGCATAGATATCCGATCTGGATATCATCACAATCGGTGGATCACCGGATGATTTCACTTTTTATTTTAGCAGGGCGGTGTAAAATGGGGGGGTTACAAACGCGGGAATTCTCCTTTTATCGCGGAAAGGACGAGTATGAAAGAAACAGAAAGACAGGAAGAATGGAGAACAAGAG
>CAVGHS010000059.1:11750-13179 GCA_963629085.1 bacterium | reverse complement strand
GTTTGAAAGGGAACAAAAGACAGGATCCTGCGTAAAATAAATAAAGGGAAAAATGTAAAAGAATACAAAAAGATGATGAAAAAGGAGAACTTAAAATGAAGAATTTGAAAATAAAGAAATTATTAGCATTGGCAGTAGCCGGTATCTTGACCGTAGGATTGGTAGCATGCGGAAGTTCCAATTCCGACAGCGCAAAATCAGATGTAGCAGGCGGATCTGATTCTGCATCAGGAACCTATCGTACCTTAGACGAGATCAAGAAAGACGGAACTATCAACATCGGTGTATTTTCCGACAAGAATCCATTTGGTTATGTAGATGAGAACGGTGAGTATCAGGGCTATGATGTTTACTTTGCAAACCGTCTGGCAAAGGATCTTGGCGTAAAGGTCAATTTCGTATCTACAGAGGCTGCAAACCGTATCGAATATTTGCAGACAGGCAAGGTTGATGTGATCTTAGCCAACTTTACCGTTACCGAAGAAAGAGCACAGGAAGTTGATTTCGCACTTCCTTACATGAATGTATCCATCGGTGTCGTTTCCAGAGAGGACAATGTCATCAAGAGCCTTGACAACTGGAACAAAGACGATTCCATCATCGTTATTTCCGGAACAACAGCAGAGACATTTTTGACAAAGAATTATCCGGATATCCCATTACAGAAGTTTGATTCTTATGCAACTGCAAAGGAAGCATTCCAGAACGGTACTTCCGTAGCATGGGCAAATGATAATACCGAAGTTATCGCTTTCTCTTTGCAGAATGACGGTTATGTTGTAGGTATCCCGACCATCGGTGATAATGACACCATCGCTCCAGCAGTTACCAAGGGCAACAAGGAACTCCTTGATTGGATCAATAGCGAGATCGAGACATTAGGTCAGGAGAACTTCTTCCACAAGGATTACGAAGAGACTTTGGTTGACACTTATGGAACAGAATATGAAGACAGCCTTGTCGTAGAAGGTGGAAAAGTAGAGTAAGGAAACGCATAAAAATACAGGAAAGGAGAGAGCGATACCATGGATATAGGATTTATCACAGAGTATTTACCAATGTATGAAAGAGCGGCAGTACTTACGGTAAAGATTGGCCTCATTGGTATCGCTTTTGCGATCCTGGTGGGATTGATCTGTGCCATGGTACAGTATCATAAGATCCCGGTTGCGAGACAGATCGTGGCTGTCTATATTGAGATCAGCCGAAACACACCGCTTTTGGTACAGTTGTTCTTTATCTATTATGGATTCCCGAAAATTGGCATTATGATGCAGCCGGAGACTTGCGGTGTCGTTGGTCTGGCATTTTTGGGCGGCAGTTATATGGCGGAGGCTTTCCGCAGTGGTCTGGAATCCGTAGCAAAGATCCAGAGCGAGAGCGCCCTGAGTCTTGGTATGAACCGCCGTCAGGTCATGCAGTATATCGT
>CAVGHS010000059.1:8798-11740 GCA_963629085.1 bacterium | reverse complement strand
GTATATCGTATTGCCACAGGCAGTTTCCATCAGTATTCCGGCATTTGTGGCAAATGTTATCTTCTTATTAAAAGAGACAAGTGTATTTAGTGCCATCAGTTTGATGGATCTTATGTTTACGGCAAAGGATCTGATCGGACTTTACTATAAGACGACAGAGAGCCTTTTCCTCCTGGTAGTATTCTACCTGATCATTTTATTGCCGGTTTCCTTGCTTGGAACATGGCTGGAAAGGAGAGTGCGCTATGCTGGATTTGGGGATTGATGTCCTTTTCAAGGGAACCAATATGTTGCGCCTTCTGTCCGGTCTGTGGGTAGCAATGAAGATCAGTCTGGTTTCCATTCTGATCAGTCTGCCTCTGGGAGTTCTGGTCGGTGCATTGATGACTGTAAAGAACCGTGTGGTAAAGGCGATTTTCCGTGTCTATCTGGAGATCATCCGTATCATGCCACAGTTGGTCTTGTTATTTATTGTATATTTTGGTACGACACGAGCCCTGGGCTGGAATTTATCCGGCGAAGTCGCATCCGTGATCGTATTTGTCCTGTGGGGAACGGCGGAGATGGGAGACCTCGTGCGAGGGGCACTCATCAGTATCCCAAAGCATCAGTTTGAAAGCAGTGAAGCCTTGGGACTGACCAAACGTCAGACCTACATTTACATTATCATTCCGCAGACGATCCAGCGTTTGATCCCATTGTCGATCAACCTGATCACGCGTATGATAAAGACGACCAGTCTGGTGCTGATGATCGGTGTTGTGGAAATGTTAAAAGTGGCACAGCAGATCATCGAGGCAAATCGTATGACCAGCCCGAATGCGGCATTTGGTGTATTTTTGATCGTTTTCATTTTGTATTTTCTGGTATGCTGGCCGATCAGTATGTTGGCAAGATATCTTGAGAAAAAGTGGAGCGTAGCCTAGGCATAAAGGAGGAAGTAAAGTGGCAGAAGCATTACTTCAGGTAAAAGATCTGATAAAAGAATATGAAGGCAACCGCATTTTAGACGGTGTCAATTTGGAGATCGAACAGGGGCAGGTTGTCGTTGTGGTTGGACCGAGTGGTTGTGGAAAAAGTACCCTGCTGCGCTGCATCAACGCATTGGAACCGATCCAGGGCGGTCAGGTCATTTTAGAGGGCAAGACCGTAGGAAAAGACAATCTGGAAGAATTGCGTCAAAAGATCGGCATGGTATTCCAGAGTTACGATCTCTTTCCGCATCTGAGCGTTTTAGACAATATCACGATCGCACCGATCAAGGTGCAGAAGCGCAAAAAAGAAGAAGTACAGGCGGAGGCAAGGGAATTGCTCAAGCGTGTCGGCTTGGAAGATAAGGCAAACAGTTACCCGAGACAGTTGTCCGGTGGACAAAAGCAGAGAGTTGCCATTGTGCGTGCCCTTTGTATGCATCCGGAGATTTTGCTTTTTGACGAGGTAACAGCAGCCCTGGATCCGGAGATGGTGCGTGAGGTCTTGGATGTTATGCTGGATCTGGCAAAGCAAGGAAGGACCATGATCATCGTGACACACGAGATGCAGTTTGCCAAGGCAGTTGCAGATAAGGTTGTATTTATCGATCAGGGGAAGATTTTGGAAGAAACGAGTCCGGAAGAATTTTTCACCAATCCAAAGACGGAACGTGCAAAGCAGTTTTTGAACGTATTCCAGTTTGATTAAAAAGAAAATAAAATATTATGTATGCCAATAAAAAAGAGTTACAGGTTGGCAGATATCTTGTGAAAGAATCTGACCGAAACCTGCAACTCTTCTTTTTATTTCATAACGTTAATTCCGACTGCGGAGAGTGCTCCGATGATGATGCCGGCAAGCAGGACACCACACATAACAGCAGCGGTACTTTTCTTGAAATCCATATCCAGGAAAGAGGCTGCCAGTGTACCTGTCCATGCGCCTGTGCCCGGGAGTGGGATACCTACGAATAAGAGCAGTGCAACATAGAGTCCGCGTCCAGCTTTTGCCTGCAACTTTTCGCCGCCCTTGTGTCCCTTTTTCAGACACCAGGTGAAGAAGCCGCCGATGATCGGCTTATCTGCGCCCCATTCCAAGACCTTTCTTGCAAAGAAGAAAATGATCGGAACCGGAAGCATATTGCCAATGATCGAGATGATGTATGCCTGTAGAAGCGGCACCGGTGGGTCACACAAGAGTGTACCGTAAGGAATCGCGCCTCTGAGCTCCACGATTGGAACCATGGAAATAAAAAATGTGATCAGATAACTTTTTAACATTGTATCCTCCTAAAAATGCTTAACTATGTAAATGATATATGATAAGAAGGGAGTTTGCAATGGTTTTTGTGACTGTATTGAAAAGTCAGTATTTTTACATAGAAATTGTATTGAAAAGTCATGAAAATGAGATTCAAAATATATTGAAAAGTTATAATCAAAAAAGTTTTGCGGCTATAACCATAAAAAGTATGGAAAAATTGGATATTTTGCGGTATTATAATAGTACTTCGATGGATGGGAGGTGGAAATAATGATTGATAGACCAATGTATGTAGATAGGATTATGGCATACACAGATACACCTTTTGTGAAAATTCTTACTGGTGTAAGACGTTGTGGAAAATCTACCATATTAAAAATGATTATGGAAAAGTTGAAAACGGAGAGAAATATAGCGGCAGATCAGATCATCAGTTGCCGATATGATTCTATGGAGTATGAGGACATGACGGCAAAACAGATGTATGTCCATATTAAGGGGAAGTTGTCGACAAAAGGAAAAACATATTTGTTTCTTGATGAGGTACAGGAAATAGAGGGATGGGAAAAGGTGGTCAACTCTTTGGCATCTGATTTTGATGTTGATCTTTATGTTACAGGCTCTAATTCCCGCATGATGTCTTCAGAAATTTCCACATATTTAACGGGAAGATATATTTCTTTTCATATATATACTTTATCTTTTAG
>CAVGHS010000059.1:6842-8788 GCA_963629085.1 bacterium | reverse complement strand
CAAAAAGGAATTTACCGAATATATTCAAAAAGGCGGATTCCCTGCAACACATTTACAACCGTACTCCTTAGATGAAATTTATACTATTGTCAGAGATATATATAATTCTACAATTTATTCGGATATTGTTAAACGTAATCAGATCAGGAAAATTGATCAATTAGAGCGAGTGGTTAAATATACGTTTGACAATGTTGGTAATACTTTTTCTGCGAAGTCGATCGCAGATTATATAAAATCGGAGCATCGTACAATAGATAATGAAACTGTCTATGGCTATTTAGAAAAGTTGGAAAGGGCATATTTGCTACATCGATGTGCCAGGTATGACATTCAGGGAAAGCAGATCCTTAAAACACAAGAGAAGTTTTATCTCGCGGACACAGCATTGCGATACAGTGTTTTGGGGTATGATGCTGATAGTGTTGCATCAAGTTTGGAAAATGTGGTTTATCTGGAATTATGTAGACGAGGATACACCGTCAATATTGGTAAAACAAGTGATGGAGAAATTGATTTTATTGCAGTAAAACAAAATGAGAAAATATACATTCAGGTTACACAGCAAATCCAATCTCAAAAGACGGAAGAACGAGAATATAGACGTTTACTTGACGTAAAAGATAATTATCCCAAATATGTTCTGACGACAGATGAATTTGCAGGTGGAAACTATAAAGGTATTAAGATCATGCATATTGCTGATTTTTTGTTGAGCAAGGAATATTAAAAATATTAGATACAGCCTTCCTAGGTCAGGATGATCTAAGGAAGGCTTATTTTGTCTCAATCTTTCTTTGACATATTCGACAGAGCATATTCGCATGCCTGTATGACGAAACTGGAGAAGGACACAGACTGTCCTTCGATTTCTTTTTCTATCTGTTCAACTAACGCAAGAGGAAAACGTATTGTTTTATTCTCTGTTTCTTTTTTATCCGGTTTTAATTGAAATGCCATAGTATTACCTCCTGATAATACAAATTTTATGTGCTAATTATTACATTAAACATGCTAAAAATTACATCCCTATTGATAGATTTCAAGGATAATCTTAATATTTTACTATCATATATTTGGCGGGGAGAGACGGATGATAAACGTGGAACAGAGCACAGAAAAAGCCAAAGATAAAGATACCCTGATCCTAAAGAACATAAAAGGTGCTTGGCAAATATGATGACTTTACCGATATATAAGATTATGGTATTTTATATGCAAAGGAAGGTAATGCTATAGAGGCTATTTAGTAGGAGGCAGGACTATGTGCTATACCATTGACGAGATAAAAGTCATAGTATCTCCGATTGCAAAAAATTATGGAATACGTCGAGCAAGTTTATTTGGTTCCTATGCAAGAGGTACAGCAAACGACAATAGTGATATTGATATATGTATTGATAAGGGAAGAATGCGCAGTCTGATACAATACTTTGCATTTATTAACGATTTGGAGAAGTCCTTACAGTGTCATGTTGACGTTGTGACATCAGGAATCCAAGACGAGAATTTCCTAAATAATATTTTACGTGACGAGGTACTTTTATATGAAGAATGAAAAAGATCGGCATGTAATACAGCAGATGTTATAAATACACCCCACGCAAAGTTATGTTTGCGTGGGGATTTTTGCTATTTATAATCGCGTCCTACGGTGCTGCCACCATCTACTAATACATCGACACCTGCAAGATAGCCGTTGCGCTCATCGGTAACTGAGGCGATGGCAAAGCCGAGTTCTTCCGGCGTACCCATGCGCTTTTCCGCAGCCGTTTCCAAGAGTGAGCCACCTTCTTTGGCTTCCAGATTTCCCATATCAGTAGCGATCAGTCCCGGGCTCAAAGAGCAGACACGGATGCCTTTGGAACCATAATCAAATGCACATTTTCCGGCGTACCAGATGACAAATTTCTTGGACAGACCATAAGCCAGACCGGAAGACTTGT
>CAVGHS010000059.1:0-6832 GCA_963629085.1 bacterium | reverse complement strand
CTTGTAGTCATCTTTTAGCATCTTAGGGAGTTTCAGGCATTTCTTTAAGAAGAGGTCTTCGTCGGTATCTGCCAGAGCGAAAGTCTTTTTATTTGCCAGAAATCCAGGAATCATATAGGCGGAATTGGAGGAAATGTCGACAATTACACTGCCCGGATGCATATATTTTGAAAACTCCTGGTTGATATAGACCGTGCCGAGGGCATTGAAGCGGAGCAGTTTTTCCGGGGCAGCCATGGCAGGGGAAAGCCCGGCGGCATGGATCACATTCTTGATCTCACCCAGTTCAGCGGCATAGGATGCGAGTTCCTGTACCTGAGAGCGTACAGAGGTATCGCAGGTCTTGGCATAGGCTTCATATCCTGCCTCCTGCAATTCTGTTACGGCGCGTTCCAGTTTTGCCAGTGTTCGTCCTGTTACAAGGATGATCTTTTCTTTCGGCATATATTTTGCGGCAGCCAGTCCCATGCCGCTACCCCCACCGGTGATCACACATACTTCTTTTTTCATGATAAATTCTCCTTTTCATACGGCATGCGGTATGCCGTTTGTTATCGTTCTATGCCCTACCATAGAACTTTTATGTTTCAAAAATGTTAAACCAAAATGTAACACAAAAAGTGTTGCAAAATGTATTCTGCATATTATAATAAAGAAAAGGGAGGGAAGTTATGAAATTTGAATGGGATGAGGATAAAGAGCGGAAAAACCTTGCGAAGCATGGTATTGATTTTGCGACAGCCGCACTGGTGTTTGGCGATGCCAATCGCATAGAAAAATATGATGATGTGCATAGTAATGATGAGGATCGCTACATCACAATAGGTGAAATTTCAGGAATACTGGTTATTGTCATGGTGGTATATACCGAAAGAGAAGAGGCAATCAGGATAATTTCAGCCAGAATGGCAACGAAGAAAGAAAAGGAGGCATACTACGATGGTAAAGGAGGATATTGATGTTACAAAAAAACCAACGGAAAGTCAGATAAAGATGCTTGAAGCGGCAGAGAAAAGGACCGTTACATTTGATGAGGATTGTCCGGAACTGACAGAAGAAGAGTTACAGCAATTTCGCAAGATCACCAGTCAACGGCAGGAAGAACGTAGAAAGCAGACGATCACCTTGCGTTTGTCTCCGCAAGCGATCACGAAAGCAAAATCATTGGGAAAAGGTTATACATCTGTTTTGAGCAGGATCTTGGAAAATGCCTTGAACGATAATGAGATCATCAAGCAAAAT
Source organism: bacterium (assembly GCA_963629085.1). GTDB lineage: Bacteria > Bacillota > Clostridia > Lachnospirales > Lachnospiraceae > Pararoseburia. The sequence continues at coordinate 5,590 of CAVGHS010000059.1, read as the reverse complement.
TTATAATGTAGAAAATTTGTGATGCTCCTACGAAAAATGCGTGGGAGCATTTTTTTGAGATTTTTTCCGTAATCTGTCGTCTAATATATGTAAGGCGAAAACGAAGGACGCTTCGCTGGCGGCTTACGCAAATGCGCGCGAAAGGATATTAGAACAATAGAAATGTCAAAGATTGATAATGGATATTTAATTGACCGGGCAAAGGGACGAGATCCGGATGCATTCACGGAATTGATGCAGTCATACATGCAGGATATGTATCGAGTCGCGCTGGCGATCCTAATGAATGATGAGGATGCAGCAGATGCCATACAAGATACCATTCTTGCCTGTTGGGAGAAGATACATACTTTGCGAAAACGGGAATTTTTTAAAACATGGCTGACGCGGATTCTGATCAACAAATGCTATGACATCCGAAAGAAAAAGAGGGATTGCGTAGAACTGCAAGAATATGCAGAGCCTGTAACAGAGGATAAAAGCGATCTGGAATTTCTGGAGGCACTGGCATCTTTGGATGAAAAATACCGCATCGTCATGACCTTGTTTTACAGTCAGGGCTATCATATTGATGAGATCGCGGAAATGTTGAAACTTCCCAAGAGTACCGTACAGACAAGACTGCAAAGAGGCAGGGAACGGCTGGCGGTCTACTATCGCAAATATGGATAAGGGCAGTAGTAAAGTGGAGCAGGAAAGGAGTTTGGCATGGATCAGAAAATAGAAGAAATTTTTTCGGCAGAGTTAGAAGTACCCGAAGTAGTGCAAAAAAAAGCCGAAGAAGCCTTTTGCCGGATCAAAGCAGAAGGAGAAGCGGATATGCAGAAAAATAAAAAAGTGACAAGTATCAGAAAAAGGAGAAAATTGCAGGGAAAGGCGGCAGCGGTTGCATGTATTTGCATTCTTGCCATAGGTGGTACGACTGCAGCAGCGGCAGCACATCATTATTGGAGCCGTGGTATGGAAGGTCTTTTGCAGGCTACGGATGAGCAACAGGCAAAATTGACAGACCAGGGATTGGCGACCAGCGTGGAAGAAGAACCGGATCTAAAGGCTATGGCAGTGACACAAAATGGCGTGACGGTCACACCGACCCAGTTGATCGTGGATAAGTATATTGCTTATCTGACCTTTTCGGTGACGGGCTATAATCTGGAAGACGATAAAGAGCCGGGCTTTGGTGACGTACTCATAGACAATCCGGAATTTAATGCCAGCAGTGGTTTTTATGATGGCTTGATCGCAGGCGAGGATGGATTTGTGGTATATGCAGACGGCTCTCCTTATGAAGAAGATGCAGATGGCAGTATCATAGGTCACTACAAGGCGGACGATGGTTCTCTGACCTACCAGATGCAGTTGCAGTTGAATGATCCACATGACACGATCAAGGGCAAGGAATTGAAGGTTTCCTTTAAAAATCTGGGAACCCTCTATAAGACAGAGTACACCGGTGTCTTGACCGGAGAATGGGATTTCACCATCCCGCTGACCGGAAAGGATGTGGCAAAGACCTATCCGACGACACAGGAAGTCGGAGATACCGGCATCCGAGTGACATCAGTGGAACTTTCGCCGATCTCCATTCATCTGACTTATGATCTTGGCAAGAAAAATAGCAATGCGGATTTGGGCGAGGCAAATGAGGACAATGCGGTACCAATGTTCTTTGGGGTAAAATTAAAAGATGGCAGTCTCTTATATCCCCTGGCAAATGGCGGAAATTATGGCTATACGGATGAAAGTCAGACCAGTTATGAAAGTCTGTTTGCCTTGGATCGTGTGATCGAGGCAGATCAGGTGGAGGCGATCCTCTTACAGAAAAATTATCCTAAGACAGATGCAAATGGCGGAGCGCATTATGAAGAGAGTGATTTCTTTGTGATTCCACTACAATAATAGAAGAAAGGAAGTCTTTACAAACATTGCAATTTCAGACGCTTTCGTATATCATAAAACTAGATTTTTATGGTATGCGGAGGCGTTCTTTTTATGGCAGATAAGAATTGGGATGATTTGGGCGAAGAATTAAAAGATGCGGTCAATGACGCGATCAACAGTGGAGATTTTGGCGATTTAGCGAATTCCATCGGCGATATGGTCAATGGCGCACTCTACTCATTTAGCAAAGGGGTATCCTACTCCGTGCGCGAGGCTAGCCGTATAGCAAATGACACGGTTGCCCGTCAGAGAGCCGATATGGCAGCCAGTCAGGGACTCCCTCTTTATGACAAGAGTCCGGCAAAGGCATCCTGTGTTTTGATGATGGCGATCGGCTATCCTCTCATGGGTGTCGGCATTTTCTTTTCTGCCGTGATGGCATTCGCTTTTGGCGTTGCCGGATCTTATTTTCTGGCACCGCTGATCTTATTTCTTGCCATGGCAGTCGGCGGTACGGCACTGGGGATTGGTGGCACCAACAAGTTTAAAATGCTCAGCCGTTTTTCAAAATATACCTATCGTTTGGAAGAGCACGCATACATATCCGTGGCGGAACTGGCAAAAAAGGTAGGAAAGTCCGTGGACTATACTATGAAGGACTTAGAGAAGATGATCGGACAACATCTTTTCTATCAGGCACATCTGGATTATGATAACAAATATCTGATATTATCCGACCGCACCTATGAGCAGTACCAGATGGCGCGTGAGGATTTTCAAAAGGAACAGGCTGAGAAAAAAGCCAAAGAGGCAGAGGAAGACAAGTTGCCGGAAGAATGTCGCAAACTCATTGCAGAGGGACAGCGCTATGTTGCTCATATCCGTGAGTGCAACGATGCTATTCCGGGCGAGGAGATCTCCCGCAAACTGGATAAGATGGAACAACTGGTGCAGCGTATTTTTGATGAAGTCAAGATCCACCCGGAGGTGGCAGGAGACCTGCACAAGATGATGGAATACTATCTGCCGATGACAGAAAAATTATTGGATTCTTACCGTGAACTGGATGCACAGCCAGTAGCCGGAGAGAATGTGACAAAGACCAAGCATGAGATTGAAGATGCCGTGGATTCATTGAATGTGGCATTTGAAAAATTGCTGGATTCTTTATTTGCAGACCGGGCATGGGATATTTCTTCCGATATTTCGGTGCTCAACACCATGTTGGCACAGGAAGGTCTGAAAGAAGACGATTTTTCAGCAAAGAAATAGATCATAAATAAAAATGACAAGGAGAAGAGTCATGGGAGAAGAATTTAAGGATTTTACGACAACGCCTACACTGACATTCGGAGAGACACCGGATACGCAGGAATTGCCGAGTGCAGTTGCAGAGGAGACACAGGTTGCAACAGATCCGGCATTTAACGAGAACAATCTGACCGCAGAGGAAAAGAAGATGGTCGAGGACTTTTCACAGAAGATCGACCTGCACAACTCACAGGCTATCTTGCAGTATGGCGCAGGAACCCAGAAGAAGATGGCTGATTTTTCCGAAAATGCATTGAAAAATGTACGCACCAAGGACATGGGCGAAGTCGGAGATATGTTATCCGGTCTGGTTGTAGAACTCAAGAACTTTGAGATCACAGAGGAGGACAAGGGACTTTTTGGAATCTTCAAAAAGTCTGCCAATAAAGTGACCGGGCTCAAGGCGAAATATGATAAGACAGAGACCAATGTCAACAACGTATGTCAGGCATTGGAAAAGCATCAGGTGACCCTGATGAAGGATATTGCTCTTTTGGATAAGATGTATGATGCCAACCTTTCTTATTTTAAAGAATTATCTATGTATATCATTGCCGGAAAGCAAAAGTTGGAAGAAGTCAGAAATGGCGAATTGGCAGAAGCCAAGGCAAAGGCACAGGCAAGCAATCTGCCGGAAGATGCACAGGCTGCCAAGGATATCGAGGCTATGTGCGACCGATTTGAGAAGAAACTGCATGATCTGGAACTGACCCGTATGATCTCGATCCAGACAGCACCGCAGATCCGCCTGGTACAGAACAATGACACCATGATGGCAGAAAAGATCCAGTCAACATTGGTCAACACCATTCCGCTCTGGAAGAGTCAGATGGTACTTGCACTTGGTATCGAGCATTCCAATCAGGCAGCCAAGGCGCAGCGCGAAGTGACGGATGTGACCAACGAACTGCTCAAGAAGAATGCCGACCTCCTAAAGACGGCATCCATTGAGACAGCCAAGGAGTCTGAGCGAGGCATCGTGGACATGGAGACATTACAGCATACCAATGAGACCCTGATTTCTACCTTTGACGAAGTTATGAAGATCCAGGAGGACGGACGTGCAAAGAGACAGGCGGCTGAGCAGGAGATGCAGCGTCTGGAGACAGAACTCAAGAACAAGATGTTAGAAGTTCGCGGTTAATATAAGATGTAAATGCCATGCGCAAGATTTTTTGCGCGTGGCATTCTTGTTTGTCTAAAACAAAAAAACAGGCATAATTTATACAAATGACAAGAAAGAAGGGACAGAAGATGCTTACTCTTTTAAAAGTGATAGGAATTATCATTTTAGTTATTGTTGTACTTTATTTACTCATGATCATGCCGCGTATGGTAAACCGTCCGGATTTCACACCTTTTCAGGGGCGTTTGTATGCCCATCGTGGCTTACATGACAATGAGACCAATGCACCGGAAAATTCCCTGAACGCCTTTCAAAAGGCAGTGGATGCCGGATATGGAATCGAACTGGATGTGCAGTTGACCAAGGATGAAAAGATGGTCGTATGCCATGACTTCGACTTGAAGCGTATCTGTGGAGCGGATGTCAAGGTGCGTGACCTGACCTTTGAAGAATTGCAGCAGTATCATATCTGCAAGTCTGACCAGACCATTCCGACCTTTGAAGAAGTCCTGCGCCTGATCGACGGCAAGGTGCCGCTCATCATTGAATACAAGGTGCCGGGCATGAGCACCAAGGTCTGTGCAATGGCAGACGCTTTGTTACAGAATTATAAGGGACTTTACTGTGTCGAGTCTTTCCATCCTTTAGCCGTGCTCTGGTATCGCCGCAACCGCAAAGAGATCGTGCGCGGTATTTTATCTGACTCCTACATAAAAGAGGGCATGACCGAGATGCCAAAGATTGTTTACGGCATCACGCATCATATGCTGGTCAATTTCCTGATCAGCCCGGATTTTATTGCCTATCATCATAAGTATTACAAGGATCTGTCGCGTACCTTATGTCGCAAACTCTATCATGCACCGGCGGTGGCATGGACGATCAAGAGCCAGCAGCAGTTAGAAGACCGCAGGGATGACTTTGACATCTTTATTTTTGACTCCTTCCTGCCAAAAGATGGTCCTATCTACAAAAATTAGATAAAGAAACACCAAAAATCCGACAGAAAGACAAAAAATTAAATAGGCACTTGGGATTCTACTCCTATAATAAAGTTATAGTATCGAAATATAAAAGGACAGATAGAGATAACAAAAAGGAGAGAATTATGAGAGCAGACAGATTACGTTGTGAACAAATGGCAGATCCGATAGGAATCGATGTCAAACGACCATGTCTTTCATGGATATGCCAGGAAGGCATCCGCCAGACTGCCTATGAGGTCGAGGCAAAGACAGGGGAAAATGTCATATATAGCAGTGGCAAGGTGGC
>CAVGHS010000058.1:0-13279 GCA_963629085.1 bacterium | reverse complement strand
CTCCCATACGATATAAAGTAACATCACTGCCCTCTACCTGTGCGGCTGCCTGGACAAAATAACGTCCGTCTGTCCATATGCCGGCTTCCTCTAAAGTGATCACCGCCGTACCGGCAGATCCGGTGAAACCTGTGATAAAAGCACGGCACTTATAGTGTTCTCCGACATACTCGGAAATATGATCATCCGAAGTCGGAACGACATAGACCATGATTCCCTTTTCCTGCATCAGACGGCGCAGGGAACGCAGTCTTTCATTGATGATCTGTGGATCGATTTTCTTGCTCATAATACATACATCTCCTTTTCTATTGCACTAGGCAAACATGACACTTCTGCCATGTTCCACTCATAAAATCTAACTGATGTATTATACCACAACTAAGCCGCCTCTTCCATAAATTCGTAGTAATCTGCCTCACTTGCAAATAAAATGTATTCCCCATCTACATATCCCATAAATCCGCTTCCTACTGTGTATCCTTTCATGGTACTACCTCCTCGTTTCGATCAATCTGTCTTTTTGTTGATCTTAGGGTAGCACATGGCATGTACCATTATTGTCTCACCGCCTATGTCTTTTTATTTTTTTCCTTGCTTTCGTTCAAAATCCAAATATGATATGATGCTTGCAGAAAAGGAGAACACAGCATATGCCGTTTTTATTGTTTTTTATAGGAATCTTATTTTGTATCTGGTTCCTCATGCCCTTTTTTACAAAAAGAATATTAAATCCCGGCAATGTGACCGGACTGATCTTTTCTGTCCTGCTGATCCTTTACGGGATTTTTCCAAGGCAGATCCGGCAGGGAATTGCAAGGGCACTCGCTCAGCCCGGTATCCTTCGCCTGCTCTGCATCCTGATACTGGCTCTGCTTGCCCTCGCCTGTCTGCTCGTCCTGATCAATGCCTGCCGCATCTTATCCGCCATAAAGGCGCACCCTCAACAGCCATGCACCGTCATCGTTCTGGGCTGTAAGGTTTATGGCACAAAGGCAAGCCTGATGTTAGAGGAACGTCTGGATGCCGCCATAGCCTACCTGCGCATGAACCCGGACAGCAAATGTATTGTTTCCGGCGGTAAGGGGGATGATGAAGGTATTTCCGAGGCTGCCTGTATGCAGCAATACCTGATCTCTCATGGCATCCCACAAAGCCGTATTTTTATGGAAGACCAGTCGCGTACCACACAGGAAAATCTCCTGTTTTCTTCTGCCATCATAAAAAAACAAGGGCTCGATCCACATCTCGCCCTTGTCTCCAATGAATTTCATCTTTATCGCAGTCTTTGCATCGCCAAAAAACTTGGTTTTACCGCCTGTGGCATCCCAGCCAGGACTGCCTGGTGGCTCTTTCCCACCTATTTTGTAAGAGAGATCCTTGCTATTGTAAATGAAGACCTCGGGCTGCTTCGTCCAAAATCTCCATAGCCAGCGCTTCCTTGCTCATCAGTGGCAGAGAACGCATGCCCTCTCCTGTGATCAGTGTCGCCACATTGGTATCACCGCCGAATCCGGCACCGCTCTGTCGGATGCTGTTGGCAACGATCATATCGACCTTCTTTTTCTCCCGCTTGGCTTTTGCATTCTCCAGCAAATGCTCCGTCTCCATGGCAAAACCGCAGATAAACTGGTCTTCGCGCTTTTTTTCTCCCAGTGCCGCCAAAATATCTTGTGTGCGGACAAGTGGGATCGAGGCATCCCCCTCCGACTTTTTGATCTTTTCCGGGCTGACCTCTGCCGGTGCATAATCTGCCACCGCCGCGGATTTTATGATGATATCCGCATCATCTGCCTCTGCCATGACGGCTTCATACATATCCTGTGCACTTTCTACCGATATGGTCTTTACGAACATAGGCGGCTCCAATGCTACCGGTCCGCTGATCAGCGTCACGTCCGCCCCGCGCAGCATAGCCATTTTAGCGATGGCATAGCCCATTCTCCCGGTCGAATGATTGGATATAAAGCGTACCGGATCAATGGCTTCCCTGGTCGGTCCCGCCGTCACCAAAAGATGCTTGCCCGCAAGGTCTTTTTCATATGCGACCGCGCGCAGGATATACTGTAAGAGGACATCCGGCTCCGGCATCTTTCCGGCACCGGAGTCGCCACAGGCAAGATAGCCGTTTGCCGGCTCGATCACCTGCATACCATATTTTTTCAGAGTTTTCAGATTATCCTGTACAATTTCATTTTCAAACATACCGGTGTTCATCGCCGGAGATACGATCTTAGGACACTTACAGGCTAAGATCGTGGTCGTCAGCATATCATCAGCGATCCCATGCGCCATTTTGGCGATGACATTGGCAGATGCCGGTGCCACAAGAAACAGATCTGCTTTTTTTGCAATGGCAATATGTTCCACCGAAAAAGAAAAATTACGGTCAAAGGTATCTACCAGACATTTATTTCCTGTCAGCGTTTCAAACGTGATCGGATTGATAAAATTTGTTGCATTCTTTGTCATGATGACTTCCACATCCGCATGCTGTTTTTTCAGCATACTTGCCAGATTTGCGATCTTATAGGCTGCAATGCTTCCTGTCACGCCAAGCACAATACACTTTCCCTTTAACATATCCATTTCCTACCTAATCAAATATTTTTCTTTACTATACCGCATCTGTCCGAGAAAGAAAAGCCCCGCCCGCTACAGATTGTCGGACAAAAGTCCGTGCTTTTCATAGCGGGAAAGCCGCTGGATCTGATTGGCATCATCCACAAAAACAACATGCGGCTTGTGCTCTTTTGCCTCCTCCGGGTTCATGGATGCATAAGACATGATGATAACATGATCGCCAACCATGACCTGACGCGCTGCTGCACCATTAAGGCAGATCATGCCACTGCCTGCCTCTCCTGCGATCGTATAGGTCTCAAACCGATTTCCGTTTTCCACATCAACGATCTGCACATACTCATATTCCATAATGCCTGCCGCTTCCAGAAGTTGGCTATCGACCGTAATACTTCCCACATAATTGAGTTCTGCCTGTGTCACGGTAGCACGATGGATCTTTCCTTTTAACATTGTAATTTCCATTTTTTTGCCTTTCTTATGCCTCAACAATAAAATTATCGATCAGTCTGGTCTTTCCGATATAGACCGCAATGGCAACCAGGGTCTCTCCTGCGATCTGATCGATCGGTGTGATCGTAGCAAAATCAACAACATCGACATAATCAATCTTTGCCAGAGGTTCTGTTTCAATCTTGTCTGCGATCGCCTTTTTGATAACAGCCGCATCCTTTTCCCCCTCTGCGATCATCTGCTTTCCAAGGGCAAGGCTCTTTGATAAGATCAGGGCTGCCTGTCTTTCTTTCTCATTTAAATAGGTATTTCTGGAACTCTTTGCCAGCCCGTCCTGCTCACGGATGATCGGACAGCCGTGGATGGTGATATCCACACTCAGATCCTTTACCATGCGCTTGATGACCGCCAACTGCTGCGCATCCTTTTGTCCGAAATATGCATTGTCCGGTGTCACAATATGGAAAAGTTTTAAAACAACGGTCTGCACGCCTCGGAAGTGGATCGGGCGGCTCTTGCCGCAGAGTTCTGTAGTCAGTCCATTCATATCCACATAAGAGCAGAAACCTTCCGGATACATTTCTTCCGGTTCCGGGTGAAAGATCAGATCAACGCCAACATCCTGACAAAGCGCTGCATCCTTTTCCAAGTCTCTCGGATAAGATTCCAGATCCTCTGTCGGTCCAAACTGCATTGGATTGACAAAGATACTGACAACGACCTTATCGTTTTCTTTTCTTGCAGCCTCCATCAGGCTCTTGTGTCCCTCATGCAGATAGCCCATGGTCGGTACAAACCCAATGGTCAGCCCCTCTTTTTTCCATGCTTTTACCTGTTTTCTGACGTCCGCTACGGTATAACAAATTTCCATTTTCTTTCCTTCCTTATGTTTAATATAATTTTTCTATAATACTATCGTCGATCTTGTAGGTGTGTTCTTCTGCCGGGAAACTTCCTGCCTTGACCTCGGCATCATAAGCCTTGAAAGCCTCTGTCATGATCTGTCCCACATTTGCGAAATGCTTGACAAACTTCGGCTTAAAGTCCGTAAACATGCCCAGCATATCCTGATAGACCAGCACCTGGCCGTCACAGTCTGCGCCTGCACCGATGCCGATCGTCGGGATGGAGATTTCCTCTGTCACCCGCTTTGCCAATGCTGCCGGAACACACTCCAGGACGACTGCAAATGCACCCGCGCGCTCTACGGCTCTGGCATCATCCAAAAGTTTTTGCGCTGCTGCCTCGCCTTTTCCCTGTACCTTAAAACCACCAAAAGCATTGATGGACTGCGGGGTCAGTCCAATATGGGCGCAGACCGGGATGGACGCATTTACGATGGCACGGATGGTCTCCTCCATCTCTACACCGCCCTCCAGTTTCACGGCATGCGCACGCCCTTCTTTCATGAGGCGTCCCGCATTGACAACGGCATCGTAGACACTTGCCTGATAGGACATAAATGGCATGTCACAGATCAAAAGCGTATCTTTGATACCGCGGCTGACTGCTGCACAGTGGTGGATCATATCTTCCATGGTCACTGAGATCGTGTCAGGATAGCCCAACACTACATTTCCCAGAGAATCCCCCACCAAGATGGAATTGATGCCTGCGCCATCGACCAACTTCGCTGTGGAATAATCATAGGCAGTGAGCATGGTGAGTTTTTCGCCCTTTGCCTTTGCTTCCTTAAATGTTACAACCGTATTCTTCATTGTTTTGTCTCCTTCTCTTTTTCATCCGTCAGCAGACGCTCCATGTCTGTATAATCCCTGTGCGGATTTTTCTTTTTTGCGAGCATGACCTGCTCTTTCGCCAGCACAATATACATATCTCTCATCTGCGCAGGAATGATCTGTAAGTGTTTTTCCACCGTGACAAGATCTCCGCGCTCTATGGGTCCTGTCAAAGCCTGCATACAGCCGGAAGATATGACATTTTCCACATTGCCCCGCACCAGTGCCGCTGATGCCAGACGTGCCTTTTCTGCATCAAAGCCGCACGCTTCCAACATTTCATAACCACTAGCAAGAAGAGCCACTACCTGATTGCTCAAGGTTGCTGCCGCCGCATGGTACAATGCCTTTTTCTCCGGTGCTATCCTCTGCACAGGGTTTCCCATTTTTTGCAATAAAGGTTCCATGACTGCAAGTGCCTGCACATGGCCTTCTAAGGTAAAAAATGCATTTTGTAATTGTTTGTAGGATGTATATTTGTCGCTGAACGCTAACATTGGATGAATCGAAAGACCATAAGCCCCCGTCTTTTCGATCCCTTGAAATTGATCGGATGATAATGAGCCACTAAAATGACAAATGATTTTTCCTTGAATGGACAGATGTCGAATGCAATCCCATACATTTGCGATCTCACCATCTGATGTGGTAAGAAAAAGGGTATCGCTTGCCGCTACCAGGTCTTCGATCCTATCGAAGCTGTCCGTACCTGTAAATTGTGCCGCATCAAGTGCGCGCTCCGGATGCCGGTCAAAAAATCCCGTCACCCTGATTCCGTGATCCTGCATGTACTTTCCCATGGAATAGCCCACACGACCGGAACCAATAATTCCTATTTTCATGTCATCACCTTCCTTTAAAACGAACCCGTCGTTTTGATGTTTCTCGCTTTGGTGCCACCGGCTACCTTTGTTTCTCACATCACTTGTGATAACACACTATCATCTGATGCAGTTTCATACCATGAATACCGCTCAATGGAAAATGTAACATACTGGGTACAAAAAAACAAGAACCATGTTAAATATTTCACATAGTTCTTGTTTTTCTTTGCATACATTATATTTCACAATACATCTTTCATGGAATGTAATCCGATCAATAAGGTCGATGTATTGTGCAAAAGTGCGGATGTCGTCGGCTGTAAGATACCCAGGATTCCAAGGATGATCAGACCGGAATTGAATCCGACGATATTCTTGTAGTTCCAATGGATCCTATTTTGCAAGCCGTCACTGATCTGTTTGAGCGTGACCAGATAAGAAATATCATCCCGCATGAGGATAATGTCTGCTATCTCGCGTGCGATCTGTGCGCCATCACTGACAGCGATCCCTACATCTGCGGCGGAAAGTGCCGGGGAATCGTTGATACCATCGCCTACCATGACAACTGTACGCCCCTTTGCCTTTTCTCTCTCCACAAAAGATGCCTTATCTTCCGGCAAAACTTCCGCATAGAACTCGTCAACGCCGACCTCTGCGGCAATAGATTCTGCCGTCTTGTAACTGTCTCCCGTCATCATGACGATCTTGGAAATACCAAGTTCTTTTAAGGAACGGATGACATCTTTTGCATTTTCACGAAGCGGATCCGCAATACAAATGACACCTGCCAACTGATGATCGATGGCAAGATACAGCAGGGAACAGTCGTCCGGCAGTGCCGCAAACTGCGCCTCATAACCTTCCGGCACCCTGCATGCTTCATCCTCAAAAACAAAATGATAAGAGCCGATGATGACCCTCGCCTGTCCGATCGTGGTCGCAATGCCATGGGCTACGATATATTCCACTTTGGAATGCATTTCCTCATGATCCAAATTCTTTTCAATGGCGGCATTGACAACTGCCTTTGCCATGGAATGTGGAAAATGTTCTTCCAGACACGCCGCGATACGAAGCAGTTCGTTGCCATTTCGCTCCGGGTCAAAAGAAATGACATCCGTCACGCGTGGCTGTGCCTTAGTCAGTGTGCCTGTCTTGTCAAAAACGATCGTATCCGCCTCTGCCACTGCCTCCAAGAACTTGCCGCCCTTGACGGAAATATGATGTTGGTTGGATTCACGGATGGCTGACAGAACTGAGATCGGCATTGCCAGTTTCAATGCACAGCAAAAATCAACCATCAGGACCGATAAGGCTTTTGTGACATTTCTGGTAAGCAGATAGGTCAGCACCGTCGTACCAAGGGTATATGGCACCAACTTGTCTGCAATATGCTCTGCCTTGCTCTCGCTGGATGATTTTAACTTCTCGGAGGCCTCGATCATCGCCATGATCTGCTCATAGTGGCTGCCACCACCGACTTCGCGTACGCTGAAAGTGATCTCGCCTTCTTCCACCGTCGTTCCGGCATAGACACTTGCGCCCTCTATCTTGCGCACCGGCATGGATTCGCCGGTAAGAGATGCCTGATTCAGCATGGCCTCGCCGGCAACAACCGTACCATCAAACGGCACGACATTGCCCATATGTACAACGACCTGATCTTTTTCCCGGATCTGGGTAGCATCCACTAAGATCTCCTGCCCATCCTGTAAAAGCCATACCTTATCTACTTGCAGCGCCATGCTCTGCGCCAGATCTGCTACGGATTTCTTGTGTGTCCATTCTTCCAAAAGTTCGCCGATACCAAGCAGGAACATGATAGATCCTGCCGTTGCCGGGTCGCCACGCAAAAGTGATACACCAATCGCTACCGCATCCAACACCGGAACTTCCAAACGTCCCTTGGCAAGGCAAACGATGCCTTCCCATAGATAACGGATAGACTTGATCATGGTGATCACTGTCCGTACTGCCATCGGCAAAAACATCTTGGACAGGAAACGTCGTAAGACCTTAAAGGTCAGTTTTTCCTGATAGACAGCATTCAAAGCCCGGGGAGAATTCTTTTGTTCTTCGGCTCCCTGCTTTACCTGTGACAGTGGAATGCTTTGTAGGAAAGATAGCATGTCGCCCCGCTTTCCTGTGTATTCCACTGTGATATCTGCCGTGCGTTCATAGACTTTGGCATTTTTTACTGACGCATGTTCTGCAAGCATCGTTGCCAAAACATCCGCCTCAGCACATGACATTCTCTTACATTCCACATGGATACGCATGCGCCCTTTTGCTTCATGTCTTATATAAAATTTCATTGCTGTTTATGCCTCGCTACTATTCTTCTGTCTTTTCTTCTTCCTTGACATCAGAAGAAGTATCCTCAAATGCTTCCTCTGCTGCTGCACGCTCCTCATTGATCGCCTTAGCATCTTCGTAGATGTCATTTGCATTTTCCTGAATGGTAGATACCGTCTCCATGACTTTATCCTTAGCGCGAAGTCCTGCTGCTGTACAATGTGTATATGCCTTCTTTGCATCCTTGCTGGATAATACACTGATACCTGCTGTACCGAACAATACTCCTGCTGCAAACATTCCAAATTTTGCCCATCCTTTACCTGCGCTCATAATCATATACCTCTCTTTCTTATTTCCTGCCATATAATGCACTTTATATGGCACATTGTATTTTTATTTACGAATTATCCTAGCACTTATTTTTTTGTCTATCAATGTCAAAAAAGGGATTTTTTGTTCCTTCTCTCATACAATCCCATCTTTTCACAGAAATGCCACAAAGCCGCGTGGTTACTGGGTTCTACCGCTTGTCAGCCCACTCTATTTGTGGTTAGAAAATACAAATTTTTGTTTGTGTGGCATGCAGGATCGCGTTCATCTTCCACCCCCGATCCCCAACGCAATAATCCTCCCGGCCACACTCCGGAAGGATTATTTACACATAAGTATTAAGAAAAGGGAGTCTTCCATTACCTATGGAAGAACTATATATAAATGAATAGCGGGAACTATCCATTTATGACAAATTACATCTGTGCCATTGGCACCTGACTATGCCAGCGCTGCACCAAGTGCCTCGCACTGCATGAGTCCTTCATCATCCGGGGTGTTATTGCAGATCACGCTGTCACAAGCAAGACTTGCACCAGCGCCCTTGCAGTCATTTTCCCAGTTTTCCATCCATTCGCCTGTGCCCCAACCATAAGAACCAAACAAAGCGATCTTTTTTCCGCCAAATGCGGCACTTACTTCATCAAACATCGGCTGAAATTCACTTTCTTCCAAAACTTCTGCGCCCATTGCAGGACAACCAAAAGCAATCGCGTCATAATCGGCTACTTTTCCTGCCGAAAAATCACTGCAATAGATCAATTCTGCATCTGCGCCCTTGTCCTGCGCACCCTTTACAACTGCTTTTGCCATTTCCTCTGTATTGCCAGAGCCACTCCAATATACGACTGCTACTTTGCTCATCTCATATCCTCCATTCTGATCTCGTGCCCAACTGCCCCTTTACGCTGAAACTGTCAGTTTATTAATGCTGCGCCCCTGCATCCACAATTCTGTGTAGATCCGGGTGCATTTTTTGTAGCGGGCAAATGTCTCCAAGGCATCTTCTTCATTCTGATATACTTTCCAACAACCACTGCACTTACAATTACATCCCTGATTTTCGATAAATCCGATCACATCAGCCAAGGGATAATCCAGAAAAATACCGATCTCATGCGGAAACCCACCACTGGCTGCGATCCGCTTTTGCAAATGTTCCAGTGCCCGGCTCACACGCAGGTCATCATATCCATATTGTTCCAGAAAACAGGCAACACCCGGTTTTTGTAAATCCTTTTGTAATTGTGCCATACGATACACATAGACCAATGCCCAATTCGGTTTCTCTTGCAAAACCGTGACCGCAATTCCCTTAGGACGCATCTGCCGATTCCAGTAGGCGATACATTCTGCGAAGTCTTCCTGCCTTTCAAAGGAACAGGAAAATAAATTTGCCGTCTTGATCGATGCCAG
The DNA here is from genome assembly GCA_963629085.1 of bacterium. GTDB lineage: Bacteria > Bacillota > Clostridia > Lachnospirales > Lachnospiraceae > Pararoseburia. The sequence goes on along the minus strand of CAVGHS010000058.1, from coordinate 3,633 downwards.
TGTCGGAGAACAGTGGCAGATCAGATATTGTTCCATCTCTTTCATGTGCTTAGTATGTGCTCCGTTTCGTCGGATTATATAGTTAGTCGTCTCTAACCCATATGTCATAAAAAAAGCAGTCCGCACGAGAGGAGAAAAAGTTGGCATACGATTTCAAATGGATTCTGTGCGATATCCTGCTGTTTTTTATTTTTATTGGTTAGTTCTTACTAACTACTGATAGTATAATCTCACTGCGGTGTTTCGTCAAGTACTTTTTTATATTTTTTTATATTTTTTTATTTTCATCTCTGATATGTAATGCGAAGCCCTTTCGGATAATGGTTCTTCATGGTCGCTCCGGTCAGTTTGCCCCAGCCAAGCGCATAGCCATCCACCGTGATCAAATGCCAGCCAGGCTCGCCTGTTGCCGCAAATGTCTCTCCCCGCAGATAAGCATAGACCGTATCGTCTTCTGCCGAAAGATCCGTCACGCGCCTGACATCTTCCTTATTTAATGCGTGTGCCCAGGCATGCGATGGCTCAAAACGGTTTTTCTTCAATGTTCCCAAATGCAGTCCCGGACGCAGGACTTTCAAGCCTTTTAAGACAGGCATATTCTTTGGCACAAGATATAACTGCTCACCAAAAGTAAGATACTGCCCCTGCTCGAGTTTTTCTATCCACTCCTTTGATAAACAATCCTTTGCAAATTTCTGCAATTCTTTTTGCTCTTTGTAGGTAACCGTCTTTTCTAATCTATAATCGATCAGCGGGCTCACCCCGTCTTTTTCCATTACTGCCACAAAATGACCTTCGCCATGCAAACGATGCGGCCAAAGACGGATCGTGCGTTCCAGATGCTCAGCCGCCGGAAGCCCTTCCTCAGGATCCGGTGCAAATGCGCTCTCATGGACAGCGAAATCTTCGTACCAGCCTGCCCGCCCCGGACACATGCCGTCATACTTTGGCACATCCACCAGATGCATGTCGCTATGTATCGCTAAGAAACGGCTGATACTGCCCTCATTTTCATCCGGCGCAAAGGTACAGGTCGAATAGACCATCCGCCCGCCCGGCAACAGCATAGCATATGCTTCTTCTAGGATCTCATCCTGGCGTGCGGCACAAGTTCTCACATTTTCCTGAGACCACTCATCCGCTGCTGTCTCCTGCTTGCGAAACATGCCCTCACCGGAGCAGGGGGCATCCACCATGATCCGATGGAAGAACATACCAAAATGTCTGCGCAGATCTGCCGGAGCCGCATTGGTCACCAGAGCATTTTCCACGCCCATGCGCTCTATATTTTCAGACAGGATCCTGGCTCTTGCCGGATGGATCTCATTGGTCACCAGAAGTCCCTCTCCCCGCATCTGTGCTGCGATCTGTGTCGTCTTGCCACCCGGAGCCGCGCAAAGATCCAGTACGCGTTCGCCCGGGCTTGCCTGCAGATAAACCGCCGGTGCCATAGCACTCGGCTCCTGCATATAATAAACGCCTGCCTCATGATAGGCATGCTTGCCCGGTGCAGCCTCCGCACCATAATAAAATCCATGCTCCGCCCATGGGATCTTTTCCAGAGAAAACGCATCCTCCACCAATGCCAGAAAATCTTCCTCTTTTCCCTTTCCTATATGAAAGCGTAAGCCCTGGTATCTGTCCTCATCATAACTTTTCAAAAAGGCTTCATACTCTGCCTGTCCCAACATTTCCTTCATGCGCTCACAAAATGCACGTGGTAACATAATCCGCTCCTATCCCAAAAACTCTCTATATCACATTCAAAAGCAGACGGCTGCGATCCATACGATCCAACTGTGAAATACTGCGTCTCGCCCTGCCGTACAGGTTGCGATTGATCGAAAAAACACAGATCTGATCCGCGCCTCGATATTCCTCACGTTTGTAAAAAGGAATCCGCTTCCAGTTCTTGGTAAAAGGGATCGCATCCTGCAATAAAATATCTGTCGTATGATTGCTCACACGCCGATTGGTCGTGCTGCACAAAATAACATCCTTGTCTACATGTTTGTCTAATTTCGGTGCTTTCTTTCTCATAGCCGTATCCTCTACTCATCCTCTATTGTGATTGTAACCTGCTTTCCCATGCTGGCAGCCACCCTTACCATAAAATCCAAAGAAGGATTGTATCTGCCGCTCTCCATCCGGGAAATATTGGATTTCTTCGTGCCGACACGATCCGCTAAGACCTGCTGTGTCAAATGCTGACTCTGTCGGATCGCACGGATCTGTCTGGCAAAATCTGCCCGAATATTCTGATTCATCTGTGGCACTATGCCATCTTCGTATCTCTTTTTCATTTCATCACCAACCTCTTTTATATTATCATATATGATAACCGTATGTCAATAAAAAAATCGAGAAAATGGCGGTATTTCCGCCATTTCTCCACCTTTTATCAAGCATTATAAACGAGCCAATGTCTCGACCGCATTTTCTTTGCAAAGGACACTTCCATGCTCCGCGATCACGGCTCCACCATGATCATCGGTCAGGATCTCCTTGCCATACTCTGACACCACCAGGATCACACCTGCCACCTGATGTTCTTCCTCCGAAAACTGAAAACGCAGATAATATGTATCTTTATATTTGTATGCAGCACTGGAAAGCCCCTTTTGTGACTGTAAATGATGACAGGCACTAATGCAATCATCCAAGGATGAGAAAGCAACCCAGATTGGTGTATTTAAGACTGTCCTCTCTTTTTCCACCACTTGTTTTGTCTGCTCTTTCGGACTGCTTTCAGATGTTTTCTTTTCTTCTATATGCGATCCATCTTCCTGCGTCTTTGCTTCTTCGACTGCATCTGCCTCTCTTTGTAACTTTTCCTTCTTGGCATCTAACTTTCGTTTGGCTTCTTCCATGATCTCTTTGAAATCCTGCAAACGTTTTCCAAACTCCGCCAGTGTGTCCTCGGTGCTGTCGTGATCTTCACCACTAATGACAAGGGAAACATCACCTTCCGGCATAACTGCCATCTGAACACTAAAATAGCGCCCCATATCCACATCCAGGTCCAGTTCATACTTAGCCTCTGCAAGAATCTCACGCAAGAACGCCTCCGTCTTGTCGCGATGATCCAAAAAGTCCTCGATCTGAATGCCCTTTTGACTCATCTCTTCCTGCGAAATGATGCAATGGATCTTGTGTTCATCTATCTTGCGAAACTGCATATGCTCACCTACTTTCCTATCTTTTAAACATCCTTATATTATACGATATGTCTAAAAAATGCAATGAGTACCACTTATTCCCTTTTCTTCCGATTGACCATTCCCCGATCAAGATGTATATTTATTTCGTCAAAAAGTACATGATATATATCTATCACCAGTACGAAGGGAGTTACATAATGAAAAGGAAAAAGGGCTTAAAGAAACTATCCAAAAAGGATGCCAAGGCACCCAAATCCATCTTGAACGATATTGAGGAATACTACGAAGCAAGCGCATACGCCGGGTTTGGATCATAGAACTCACCCTGCACGATACCGGACTGCACGACAATGACCTTGATCAGTTTATAAGATACATATTTTCATTCAGAAAATATGTTGACATTTTTTCAAAAGACATATACTATGTGTATGTAAAATAGTTTACATGTTAATAATGCTCTAGGTTGTAC
>CAVGHS010000057.1:11686-13447 GCA_963629085.1 bacterium | reverse complement strand
TTACGCAGAAAAGAAGTTCCGTGAAAAAGGATAATCCTAAGGCATTGATTGAAGCTCTTGATGGGAGTCTGAAAAGATTGGGAGTAGAGTGCATTGATTTGTATCAGATGCATATGCCGCCACAAAACGATAGAATTGAAGAATATATGCGCCATATGGCAGACGCCTTAAAGGCGGGAAAAATCCGTGCTGTCGGAGTGTGTAACTTTAATGCAGAGCAGATAAAAAGAGCGTCAGATGCACTGAAATCCGAGGGGTATTCTCTTACAAGTGCTATGGTCGGCTATAATGTCATCCGTAGATATCCGGAAACAAACGGAGTATTCGATATTTGCGAAAAAGAGAATATTTCGATAATCCCATATGCGCCACTGGCGGAAGGAACGCTTACAGGGAAATATCGCAGTGGGAAAAAGGTTCCGCTTCAATATGCTGTAACGTCCTATTTTGGACACCTTGACCTAACAAAAGAAAGAAATGACGGAATTCCGTTTGTGAAGCGTCTTTTTTCTAAACCAAGAGAGTCCGACATTAAGCGTATGGAGCCGCTAATGGAAGAAATGGAGAAAATAGCGGCTGCACACGAGAAAACCATAGCACAGGTGGCAATCAATTGGCTCTTAACACAGGAACGTGTCAAGGTAGTTCCTATTCCGGGAGTTCGTTCTGTAAAACAGGCAAAGGATAATGCCGGTGCATTGGGATGGGCGTTGACAAAAGAGGAGCGAGAGGCAATAAACCATATAGAAGAGGCAACGAGATAAAAAGCTAAGTAATAGATAACGACTGCATAATTTAGCCTATTAAGTTTATTTTGAAATGCATTAATTTTTTTATGAGTAAATAATTTCTTGTATGTCAAGCCTTTGACGAGGAAACCGCAACTCGGCTCATGAACGAAAAAAGCCGTCTGCAAAAGCAACTCGACAGCATAGCCGACGCTGAGCAACGGCGTGAAAACGCAAAATCCCGACTCGATGATATCTATACGATATTGGACGGCATAAAGAACCGTCCGATGAAATACGATGACCAAATTGTCCGCCAACTGCTCGAATGCATAGTGGTCAACTCAAAAGAACAGGTCACCGTAATATTCAAAGGCGGTCTCAAATCGGTGCAGCCGCTGACCGAATGACAGCGACTCACCTCCGTCCCTAACCTTGAAAACTCAAGATTTTTTGTAAGGGTACAAATACCAACCTAAAAAGACTAAAAAATCTTTTTTATAGTCCTCCCACATCATGCAAAATCCTAGGCAGTCATGCCTAAGATTTCAATGCTTCTTCCGATATTCTTTCGGCGTGCATCCATAGATTAGTTTAAAATCCTGACTAAAATGTGTATGGGAGCAATAGTGAAGTTGCTCGGATATGTCATTTATATTGTCATTTGTCGCAGACAGCAGATGTGCGGCATAGTCCATTTTGACCTTGCGGAAATATTCTTTTGGGGACATCCCTACCTCTTGCTTAAAACGCCGGGAAAGGTAATAAGGGGTATAGCCTGAAAGTTCTGCTAGTTTATCAGAGGAAAAAGGATTTGTCGGATGTTGCATCATGTAATCCAGACAACGTCGTATCGGAAGACTGTATTTATCTGCATCCTGTCTGGTTTTGGCGACAAGACCGCAATAATGCAGGTGGATGGTCTGCTGGAGGTCGTTGAGTCCAAGAGGAGAGTGTTGATGCTCGATATCTTCGATAAAATGATCCTGTGCGCGGTAGGCAACCGACGGTAAGACTCCGGCAGCAACCGCCG
>CAVGHS010000057.1:0-11676 GCA_963629085.1 bacterium | reverse complement strand
GTGTGACATTCTAAGGCGTTGAAGATCAAAAGAGTATCTTTTCGCATACGGATGGGCTCGGCAATATGGGCACACATGGTAGGCATGAGAATCAGTGAACCTTTCCTGGTTGCCTTGCGGATGTCATCGCCGAAACCGGTGGTATTTCCCGTAGAGACTTCTTTTAAAAAGTAATGTTCACTCTGCCAGACCGTATCATAGAAAGCATCGTCAGCACTCTGGGTATCCAAAAGATCATGGATCATCACAGCGTCGCCGGGGCTGGTAGGTGCCGTGGGCATCCGGTCTCCCAAAAAGTGAAAATCCTCGATCGATAGGGTCTCATGGTTACAAGAAAGATGCAGCATCAGGGCATAGTGGGCAAACTGGGTATAACTCATGATGGGGATCTCCTGCATTTGTTTGAGCAGTCCGTGTTTGTCCTTCATGGACAGCCCCTGTTCTTCATAGGAACGTAGGATGTGCTCCATACTCTCATCGGAAAAAGGAGTGTAAAAGACAGGCCCCAGAACATGGACTTTTTGCAGATGATCTTCTCGTTTTTCCAGTACGACTTCCCAGACCAATCCCATAAAATTGCTGATAATATAGGGTGCACTTTGTGTTTTTGCATAGTCATACACGACATCCAGATAGTCGGATGCCGTAAAAAAATGGGAAAAGGAAGCGGCTGTTTTTGTGTTGGCATAGATCAGATTCTTTTGCGTGTCAAAACTGACCATAAAAAATCCGGGGATAGCGCTGATGAGCTTACCAAAATTCATAATGTCTACCTCTTGTGTGAAATGATGTTTACGATGCTTTTCCTTATCTGTAGTTTACTAATTTATGATAAAAAAAGCAAATTTTAGACTTAAGAAAAAAGGCGGGACGGCGTAAGATTAAGAAAACATATGATTAAGAAGGATCAGATCATGATGATGGGAGGAATATTACGATGAAGAAAACAAATCTGAATCTGAACTGGCTCTTTATGCAGGGAGAAAAATCCAATATCCCTATGATGCCAAATCAGACCAGACCGGTGGATCTGCCTCATGATTTTATGGTGGAGACAGAGGTATCGCCGGATGCAGCAGGCAAGGCGGACAGTGGATTTTACAAGGGCAGTGCCGGAACCTATCTCAAGACGCTGTCCCTTACAGAGGAAGATCTGGCGGACACCATGCTTTTACATTTTGAGGGATGCTTTGGCAAGACCAGAGTCTTGATCAACGGCAATCCGGTCGGCAGCCATGTCTATGGCTACACGCCATTTACACTGGATATCCGTAAATTTTTGCAGGTAGGCGATAATGAGATCCAGGTCATTGTCCGTACGGATGACGATCCCAATGGCCGTTGGTATTCCGGGGCAGGGCTTTATCGCGGTGTCAACTTATTGAGCGCACCGGCATTTCATATTGCCCATGATGGTCTCTATGTTTACACAGATCATATAACAAATGGTCATGCTTTTTGCAAGGCAAAGATCACCGTGGTAAATGATCTGGCAAAGGCAGCCGGGGATGCCGAGGGCTTTTTGAAATTGACCGTGGCAAAGAAAGATAGCAAAGAAGTGGTGGCTACGCGTTACCAGAAGATCTGTCTTGCGGCGGGAAGCAGTCAGGTCGTACCACAGGCATTTGTCATTGAAAATGCGGATCTGTGGGATACCGAAAATCCTAATTTATACCTTGTAACTGCACAGTTGAATCTTACATCAACCGGAAATGCCCATATGTCTATGGATAACCGGGAAGATCTGATGGTTCAGGAGACCTATGATGATGCCATCGAGACAAGTTTCGGTGTGCGTACCATCACAGCCGATGCAAAAAATGGTCTGCTTTTAAATGGCAAGTCCATCAAGTTAAAAGGTGGATGTATTCACCATGACAATGGTATCCTTGGGGCAAAGAGTTTTTATGATGCGGAGTATCGCAAGGTAAAACTGCACAAGGACAATGGTTATAATGCCCTGCGTCTGGCGCACAACCCGCAGTCGGAAGCCATTTTGGATATCTGTGACCAACTCGGCATGATCGTCTTTGACGAAGCCTTTGATGTCTGGAATCTGCCAAAGAATGCTTTTGATTTCAGCAATCATTTTGCAGCAGATGGTATGCAAGAGATCGAGACTATGATTCGCCGTGACCGCAACCATCCATCCATTCTTTTCTGGTCGATCGGAAATGAACTGACCGAGCAGGGCAATATGGCAAATGGTTATCAGGTATCGGAGATGCTGGCAGGAAAAGTCAGAGAAATGGATAGCACCAGATTGGTCAGTGGCGCCCTTTGTTCTTTCTTCAAAGGACTGGATAATCAGGATAATGCCGCTTTCTGGCAGACTTTCCAGAAAGAAATGCCACAGGGAGGAGCCATGATCAATATTGATAATTCCTATGGCAAGAAACTCTGGCTGGAATACACGGCACCATTTGTCAAGGACTGGGATGTTGTGGGCTACAATTACCTGAATTACCACTATGAGCCAAGCCATGCACTGTTTCCGGATCGTGTCATCCTCTGCACCGAGAGCAAACCGGGACAGTTTGAGGATTACTGGTCAGATGTAGAGCGTCTGCCTTATGTGATCGGGGATTTCCTCTGGACCAGCATGGACTATATCGGAGAGGCAGGTATCGGAAAGAGTATTTATTGTCAAAAGGAGGAAGTGCCGCAAATGTCGCGCGCGCTCAACTATGCAGGCTATCCGTGGCGTCTGGCGCAGGCGGGAGATTTTGACCTGTGTGGTCATGTCAGAGCCCAGGGAAGATACCACCAGATCATCTGGGGATCGGATGATACTTATATCTTTACCCATGATCCTGCCAACAACGGAAAGATAGCCCTGATTGGTCGCTACGGATGGGCGGAAGGTGGCAATCATTGGTCATGGGATTGTCAGGAAAAGACACCGGTCTCTGTGGAAGTCTACAGTCGTGCACAGGAAGTGGAACTGCTCTTAAACGGACAAAGTCTTGGCAAAAAGCCTGCCGGAGCCGGTCATCATTTCAAGGCAGAATTTGAGGTGCCGTTTGAAAAAGGCGTGCTTACGGCGGTTTCCTACACGGATGGTATTGAGGTATCGCGCGATGAGGTTAAGACGCTGGGAAAACCGGCAGGACTTCGTATTCGCATGGAAAAGGAAAGCATCGACGCAGACGGGCAGAGTCTTGCTTATGGCACGGTAGAGATCGTCGATGCCGATGGCAACTGGGTGCCGACGGCACAGGATGTCCTGGGGCAGGTGTCCGTGGAAGGGGCTGCAAGTTTAGCAGGCTTTGGCACCGGCAGAGGACAGACCGAGGAGAATTATACCAAAGGAGAGTTTACTTCCTTTGAAGGCAGATGGCAGATCATCCTCCGCAGTGGTCTAGAGGCAGGAAAGGCAAGGATCACGGTGCAGGCGGATGGACTCGGAGAAACAATAGCAGAAGTGGAGGTAGAATGATATGAGAAAAGATACTGTGGCAGGCGGATGTAATCCGCTCCTGCCATTTCACGCATGTATTCCGGACGGAGAACCGCATATCTTTGGAGATCGTCTTTATTTGTTCGGATCCCACGACGTGGAAGGCGGAAGTCGTTATTGCGCCGGAGGTGACTATATCGGCTGGTCAGCAGCGCTTTCCAATCCGACGGATTGGGAGTGTGCAGGCGTATTATATGAGGCAAAGCAGGATCCGTGCTATATGGAAGGCGAGACCAATGATCTGTATGCACCGGATGTGGTGCAGGGAAATGACGGAAGATTTTATCTGTATTATAATCTGGTATGTTCGGGCAGTACGGCAGGATTTCATGATCGTATCGGTGTGGCAGTCAGTGACAGACCGAATGGTAAATATGAGTATTATGGAGAGGTGAAAAATGCAGATGGTTCGGTGCATCATGAGTATTTGATGAGCGATCCGGCGGTCATAAATGATGAAGGAACCATTCGTCTGTACTGTGGCTGGTCACTATCCATGGTTTCAAGAGATGCTCACAATCAGGGCAGTGGGGCTAAGGAAGCAGCAGGGGAGGAAGATGAAAGACGCCGTCAGGCTATGCAGGCAATGAATCCAAAGGATATGTTGCTGAAGGTCTATCAAATGCTGTTTCATCGTGAAAAAGAGGATGTAGAGAAACTTGCGTATCCCCTGATGGGGGCAAATGCCATCGAACTGGAAGATGATATGTTGACGGTTCGGGGACAGGTCAAGCGTATCCTGCCGGGACAGTTTGATGCGACAGCAGAAAGCGGCTTTCAGGGGCATGCTTTTTATGAGGCTTCTTCCATGCGAAAGATCGGAGATAGGTATTATTTTATTTACTCTTCAGAAAACAGCAATGAACTATGCTATGCGACCAGTAAATACCCGGATCGGGATTTTACCTATGGAGGCGTGATTATTTCCAACGGAGATGTGGGATATGAAGGACGTAAGCCGGAAGAACGTACCAACATGACTGCTAATAACCATGGCAGTCTGGAGTGTATTGACGGACAGTGGTACATCTTTTATCACAGGCAGACACACAAGTCTACCTTTAGCCGACAGGCGTGTGCAGAACCTGTTACCATAGCGGAGGACGGCAGCATCGCCCAGGTGCCTTGCAGTTCTATGGGACTTCGAAAAGAGCCTTTTATAGCCGAGGGCACATACCCGTCTGTTATTGCCTGCCTGCTGACCAATGGGCATATGCCACACTGTACTTCTACAGCTTTGGAAGAGGCGCTTCCTAACATCACCAACGAGGGTGAAAACTGTTATATTGCAGAGATCAGCGACCGGACGATGATCGGCTATAAGTATTTTCTTTTTGACGGTGTAAGTAATCTGAAAGTTACTTATCGTGGTCAGGCTGAGGGAAAATTTATCGTGAAAACGAAAGAAGATATCTTAGGGGAACTGCCGGTTCTTCCTGCAAAGGAAAAAGACCATGACCGGTGGCGGGAGACAGCGACGAGCATAGAAAGTCACGGTGTACAGGAATTTTACCTGGTCTATGAAGGAAGTGGAACGGTAGACTTCATGGAGTTTACCTTTACCAAATAAAGAAAAAACGGCATCAGTATTGAGAAGGTGCACAATTTTTATACTTTTTAAAGACACTGCAAAAATAGGCATAACTGCTAAAACCAAGCATGTCGGCAATCTCTGTCAAGGAGAAAGCCTGTCGCTTGATGAGATTAGCGGCTGTGTCTATTTTTAATGTATTGATATAGTCGGTCATGGTCATGCCGACTTCCTTGTGAAAGGTCTTAGAAAGTGCGGTACGCTCCAGGGAAAGAGCCTCTGCCACATCCGCTGCGTGAAGTGGTTTAAAGACGCAGGCATGGATGTGGTCGACGGCTCTTTTGATGTTGTAGGAATAATCATGGATAGAGTACTTTCGATAAGACCACATAATATTGCGGACAAGGGAAAAAGAAATCTCAGAAAGTTCTTCGATAGAAGATGCCTTGGCAATGTCGGTAAAGGCATCTTTTTTCAGGTTCTCCATCAGGGTGCCGGGGGCACCTTCGTCCTCAGCAATGCGGATGCAGTCGGTAATGTGAACGGCTATGTGTAGTTTTAAAACCTCCAGATCTCCGGAAATATAAGGCGTAAAGGCCTGTACGATCTCGGAACTGGCAAGATCGGGCAAGGTGTTGATATTCTGTCCGCTCAGCATCTGCATGAACTGCATCTGCATCATGGTCGTCTGCTGGCGAAAATCATTTTCCTGTTCTGTTTGAAATAAGATCTGATCGGTTAAATTTGTGTTTTTCATAAAGAAATTATAGCACAAAATCTAAAGTAAAACCACAAAAACAAAAACTTAAAATAGATGGAGCGCGTATGATAAGACCATCCAAAGAAAAGAAAGGTGGTTTTTTATTATGTTAAGTCAACATATGCAGCAGATCATTGAACGGACCATGAAAGGAAAAATGGCACGTTTGGAACATCCACAGAAAGCAACAGCAGAGGGATTGATCCAGCATCGTGAGAGCATGGAAAAAATGTATGCCATGATCCCAATCACACAGGGGGTACTTGTAGAAGAAAAGGAAGAGGATGGGATGCACTTTGAGGAGTACACACCGGATGAGATGGTAAATGACGATATCATCCTTTATATCCATGGTGGCGGCTTCAATTCCGGAAGTGCCAGATCTTCACGTCCTTATGTGGCTGAACTTTCCAAGACGGCAAAGCGAAAGGCATACAGTCCGGACTATCGTCTGTCACCGGAATATACCTTCCCGGCAGCACCGGATGATGCCTTTGCCTTTTATGAGAAGATCGCCAAAGAAAATCCAGATAAGAAGATCTTTGTTGCCGGCGGAAGTGCCGGAGCTACATTAGCACTTGTCGTTACACTTCGTGCCAAGGCAAAGGGCATTAAAATGCCGGAGGCAGTATTTTTACATAGTCCGGGAACGGATCTTTCCAGTTGGTTACCAAGTCGTAGAAATAACGACGCTTTAGATTGTAACCTGTCTTATGATCTCGACCTTGAGGCAAAAGAATTCTACTTCCCGGACGCCGAACCTACCAATCCGGATATCTCCCCGATTTATGGAGATTATGAGAATTTCCCGCCAATGCGTATTACGGTGGCAACACAGGAGATCCTGTACGATGATTCGGTGCTTTTATACCACAGAGCAAAAAATGCCGGCGTGGAAGTCGAGTATGATGAGTGGCAATTGAATCTGCATTCCTTCCCGGATATGGGATCTGTGACACCGGAAGGCGCTGAGGCAATGAAACGCGATATTGCATTTATCGAAAGATACAGCAAGTAGACGAAAGAAAACAGGAGGGTTTTGAGATGGCAAAAGAAGCAAAACAGGGAGATTTGTTCCACACCAATGAACGAGATGGTGTAAACTATCGAAAAGCAAAGGTGTGGGAGATTGTATTTGGTGTAGCGACCAATGGCGTACAGACCGGTTTTTACCTATTGGTCGGTTATGCCAGTATGATCGCAACGACCGGATTTGGTATTGCAGTTGCAACAGCAGGTCTGTTGCTTACGGTATGTAGTTTTATTGATGCTGCAACAGATGCTTTGGTAGCAGCATTGATCGAGGCAACCAATCCAAAGCATGGAAAGATCCGCATCTATTTGATCGCGGGCTGGCTTATGTGCGGATTGGGTGCTATGACACTTTACAAATGGGCGGCAGGACATTTTACCGGTGTGGCAGGCATTTTGATGTTCTTATTAGCCTATAATATATTCCGTTTGGGGTATACGACCGTTGGTACGGCAGGCGGTATGGTTGGTATTGTTATTACCAATGATCCGACACAGCGTCCACTTGTCGGTGCGGTAGCGACAGCATTTTGTTACTGTGTGCCACTGATATTTACCAACTTGCAGACCTTTGTAATCCTTCCAAAATATGACAATCAGTACAATACCGGAAGTCTGGGAGAGATGGTTTTGGTCTATATGCTGGTAACCGGGATTTTCCTGATCATGACCTGTATTGGTGTGCGTCGTGTGGATGTCAAGGAAACTTTTGAAGTATTAAATAAGGATGGCAGCAAAAAAGATGAAAAAATGTCCATCAGGGATATGTGGGCAGTGGTTAAAGATAACCGCAATGCACAGATGTTCATCATTGCCGGCATATCAGATAAATTTGCACAGAATATTGGAAATCAGTCCGTTATTTATACACTTCTTTCCGGTGTTTTGATCGGCAGTTATGCAGCATCTACCATGGTTGGAAACTTCACACAGGTGGTAGGACTTGTCTTTGCTTTTGGTGGCGGTATTTTGATCGCAAAATGGGGAGCAAAAAAGGCAACGGTAGTATGGTCATGGATCAGTATAGCCGTTTCGGCTGTAATCATGGTGTATTGCTTTATGATCGGTGGACCGACCGGTATGGCTAAGATCGGTGTCATGGGTCTGCCATTGATTATTTATGCTATTTTGCAACTTTTCAAGCAAGGATCCATGATGGTACTTACGACAGCGACCTCAGCTATGCGTGGCGATATTGTAGATCAGGAATATGCCAGAAGCGGCAATTATATGCCGGCAATCCTGGCAGGAATTTATTCCTTTATTGATAAGATTATAAGTTCTTTTTCTTCTGCGATTGCCGCAGCCTGTATCGCTCTTGTCGGTTATACAACGACCATCCCACAGATGGGAGACAAGGCAACCTGGCCAATCTTCTGGATGTGTATGTTCCTGACGTTTGGACTACCGATTATCGGATGGTTGTGCAATGTTGTGGCTATGAAGTTCTATTCCCTGGATAAAGAGGCAATGGTAGAAGTACAAAAGACTTTGGCAGAGAGAAAAGCCAAAGCAGAGGCGATGGAGTAAACTATGATTACAAAAAATATTACATTAAATGAGGAGCGGCAGGTCAGTCTGACCTGCTATCTCCAGGAAGTAGAAGGAGAATTTCAGAATGTCGTCAAAAGACCGGCTGTGCTTGTTCTGCCGGGGGGCGGCTATATGATGTGTTCCCGACGTGAAATGGATCCTGTGGCAATGGTTTATCTGAAGGCAGGTTATCAAGTATTCGTTCTGGAATATTCTGTTAAGAAAAATGCGGTCTGGCCGCATCCACTGGAGGACTATGAGCAGGCAATGGATCTGATCAAAGACCGGGCGGATGCATGGAAGGTCTATGAGGACAAGATTGCAGTGATCGGTTTTTCCGCAGGTGGACATCTGGCAGCGGCAGCAGCCACGATCGCCAGAAACCGTCCAAATGCTGTTATCTTAGGCTACGCCCTGACAACGGATGACATTCAGGGATTGTTGCAATCCGCACCATCTTTGGTAGAGGAGATTGATGCTGAAACACCACCGTGCTTTCTGTTTGCCAGCCGCACGGATTCGGTAGTTCCGGTACACAATTCTGTAGATTTTATGCAGGGACTGATCGCACATGGTATATCTTTTGAATCTCATATCTATTCTTATGGACCACATGGGTTTTCGACCTGTGACACCAGTGTGGAACCTTTGGATACTGAGATCTGTGCACGAGTGCCGAATTGGGTAGGAGATTCGATAGGATGGCTGCGTGAGGTGCTTGGTGACTTTGGTGATGGCAGGATGACAGAAGCAAAAGTCAAACAGCATGTATCTGCGGATTGGGATGCCTATTTGTCAGTGGATGCGACGGTGGGATGCGTTATGAAAAACCCACAGGGAGCAGCTCTTTTAGAACACTTGATGGAGCAAAAGAAAGAGGCATTGGCTGCCAATCGGCAGTCCGCAAATATGGAGACACTATCTCCGGGACAGGCACTTTCTTTTGGCAAGAGTTTTACCATACGACATATCTTAAAGTATGCTAAAGTACCGCCGGAAGCGGTAGAGGCGCTGGATGCCCAGTTAAAGAAGACAAAAAATATAGAAGCATAGCATGATACAGGAAAAGACTTTCTTTGTGACAGAAGAAGGTCTTTTTTTATATTTTTCAGACTGGACAAAAGTCCAGACTGTGTCCAACCAGTCTTGACATATGTCCACACTGAAAATAGTATGAGACTATAAAGTATACTTTTTTCATTAGAGGAAATATTCATGGATAAGAAGAAATTAGAAACGATTGAGGTTAATACCTTCGAGGACTACAATGCTGAGATCCATCGCATCACAGTGGAGAGTATTCAGGAAGCCTTGCTAAAACTCATGGGAAAGAAGGAGTATTACGACATTACCGTAAAAGATATTGTCACAAAGGCAGGCGTTTCCAGAAGCGCTTTTTACCGCAACTTTAAGACAAAAGATGATGTGGTTGCCAGTATCTATAAAAGTTCCATGGATCATGTGATCGCGAAAATGGGCGATGGCGACGTAGAAGATGCAGAGTATTGGATCAATTTCATATACGAGATCTTCCTTGAGGGTAAGGAACTGGGGGTATTGATCACTTCCAATGTATGGCACAACGATGCCTTATTGCATTATATGAATGACTATAACAAGAAAATGATCGCAGGATTTGGCTCACCCGTCAATGAAATGTGGTTTCGGTTCTGGACCGGGGGTTTTTATAATGTATATCTGGGTTGGATCGAGGGCGGTATGCAGGAAGATCCGAAAGAATTAGCAAAGGAGATCTTTACCTTTTTCCAATAACCGGGAAGGAGTAAAGCGGTGAGAGCAATTCGCTTGAAAACCGAATATTTGAAAGATCCGCTGGGGATAGACCGGATCAGACCGCGTCTATATTGGAATGTCGCGGAGGGCATAAGCCAAAGTGCTTATGAAATCTCGGCAAATGTGGATGGGAAAGACTATAGGACCGGAAAGGTCGCGGGGGCGCAGATGACCCACATAGCATTTCCATTTGCGGATCATTTGCAGGCAAGAAGCTATGTGCAATGGAAAGTACGTCTCTGGGATGCGCAGGATCTGTGTGATGCGTGGTCTGAGGATGCTGTTTTTGAGATGGGGCTGTTGGATCAGGAGGACTGGCAGGCTGCTTGGATGACCGGCGATTATACACCGGACGAAAAGCATCGTTATCCGGCGGATTATTTCAGAAAAGAATTTGAAATCGAAGCTGGTGCGATCACAAGTAGCAGGCTCTATATCACAGCCTGTGGAGTTTATCAGTGCTATATCAATGGAAAGCGTGTGGGACAGGATCTTTTGACACCGGGATCTACCAATTATCAGAAGCGCTTGCAGTATCAGACTTATGATGTGGCTGCCTATCTGCAAGATGGGAAAAATGTCATGCAAATCGTTTTGACAGACGGCTGGTACCGCGGATTTTACGGTGGCAACAATAGCGTCTGTGAGTATGGATGCGAGACAAAAGTCCTATGCCAGTTGGAGATGGTCAGCAAGGACGGCGGGATAGAGAAGATCCTGTCCGATGATACATGGCGGTGGAGCAATGACGGTGCCATTCGTTTTGCGGACAACAAGGGCGGTGAAGTCGTCGAGGCAGACCGTCAGCCGTCTTATCAGGGACGGGCAAAGAAAACCACTTATGCAGTCCTTCCGACGGCATCCAACAATGTGCCGATCCGGGCACATGAGGTTTTTTCGCCGGAGATCATACAAACATCATCCGGGCAGACAGTACTGGATTTTGGACAGAACATCGCAGGTGGAATCGCCTTTGACCTTATGGCAAAAAGCGGTCAGAAACTGACCTTAAAATTTGGTGAGTACATAGAAAACGGAGCCTTTACCCAGGCAAACATTGATACGACGGCAAAGAAAAAGCCGGAGGAGAAAAAGCCTTTTCAGGAGATCCATTACACCTGTAAAGAGGGGCGCAATCGCTACCGCAACGAAAATTCTATCTTTGGTTTTCGCTATGTGCTGGTAGAGACGGATGTTGCGATCAAAGCAGAGGACTTTCAGGCGATCGCGGAATATTCTGACATGGAATTTGTCACAGAGTTTTCTTCCTCGTCAAAACTATTAAATGATTTTGTCACTTGCACAACTTGGTCTGCAAAGAACAATCATGCAGATTCACCGACAGATTGCCCGACCAGGGAACGTCTGGGCTGGACGGGGGATGCACAGATCTTTTACAACACAGGCTGTGACCTGATGGACTATGCAGCCTTTTCCAGAAAGTTTATTTACGACATGATGGATGCACAGCGGGAAAATGGAACTTTTCCGCAGATCACGCCACGAAATAAGATCACACTTTTTGTCAAAGCCATGGATTCGTCCTCAGGCTGGGCAGATGCGGGG
>CAVGHS010000056.1:0-13851 GCA_963629085.1 bacterium | reverse complement strand
TATTTACACTGGTTGGAGAATATCCGCGACTGGTGTATTTCCAGACAGTTGTGGTGGGGACATCGTATCCCGGCATACTATTGCCAGGATTGTGGAGAGACCGTGGTCGCACGCGCATCCGAAGCACCGACCAAGTGCCCGAAGTGTGGCGGTGTTCACATGAAGCAGGATGAAGATACGCTGGATACCTGGTTCTCATCCGCACTTTGGCCATTTTCGACTTTGGGCTGGCCGGATAAGACCGAAGATCTGGATTACTTCTATCCGACCGATGTACTCGTGACCGGATATGACATTATCTTCTTCTGGGTAGTCCGCATGGTATTCTCCGGTTATGCACACACCGACAAGTCACCGTTCCATACGGTACTGATCCATGGACTTGTCCGCGATTCCCAGGGACGCAAGATGAGCAAGTCTCTTGGTAATGGTATCGATCCACTGGAAGTCATCGACAAATACGGCGCAGATGCCCTGCGCCTGACCCTGATCACCGGTAATGCACCGGGCAACGATATGCGTTTCTATTGGGAGCGTGTAGAGCAGAGCCGCAATTTTGCAAATAAAGTATGGAATGCATCACGTTTCATCCTGATGAACTTAGAAGGTGTCGAACTGACCAAGCCGGAGGAAGCAGATCTTGCTGTTGCAGATAAATGGATCCTTTCACAGGTCAACACGCTGGCAAAAGATGTGACCGAAAATATGGACAAGTACGAACTTGGTATTGCCGTACAAAAGGTCTACAACTTTATCTGGGATGAGTTCTGTGACTGGTACATTGAGATTGTTAAGCCTCGTATGTACCGCAAAGATCAGGATATGGTATCCGCCAATGCAGCACTTTGGACATTAAAGACAGTCCTTACGGATGCCTTGAAACTTTTACATCCATTTATGCCATTCATCACAGAGGAGATCTTCTGTACCTTACATCCGGAGGAGGAGACCATCATGCTGACCGATTGGCCGGTATATGATGAGAACCGCCATTATCCAAAGGAAGAGGCTATGATCGACAGAGCCAAGGACGTTGTCCGTGGTATGCGAAATCTCCGTACGGATATGGATGTACCGCCAAGCCGTAAGGCAAAGATCATCATCACATCGGATGATGCGGCAGTACGCGATATCTTTACCCAGATCACAGAGTCTTACCAGACACTTGCCGGTGCCACAGAGGTGTGCGTACAGGCAGGTACGGAAGGTGTGCCGGAAGATGCCGTTTCGGTTGTCATCCCGGATGCAGTCATGTATATTCCACTGGAAGATCTGGTAGATTTTGAGAAGGAAAAAGAGAGACTGAACAAGGAAAAAGAAAAACTGGAAAAGGAACTTGCACGAAGCAAGGGAATGCTTTCCAACGAGAGATTCTTGAGCAAGGCTCCGGCAGAAAAAGTGGCTGAGGAGCGTGCAAAGATGGATAAATACCAGCAGATGATGGATGATGTGCTTGCACGTCTGGCACAGATGAAGTAAGACACATGATTTTAAGGAGGATATGCAATGGGTGCAGCAGAAGTAAAGCAGATTCTTACAAAGGTAGATCACACATTACTGCGTGTGGACAGTAAGTGGGAGGAGATACAAGAGGTTCTGGATGATGCGATGCGTTATGAGACTGCTTCCGCCTGCATACCTCCTTCTTTTGTAGAAAGAGCAGCAGCCTATGTGGATGGCAGACTGCCGATCTGCACGGTCATAGGATTTCCAAATGGCTACGCCACGACGGCTGCCAAGTGCTTTGAGGCATCCGATGCTGTGGCAAAAGGCGCAAGCGAGATTGATATGGTCATCAATGTCGGCTGGGTCAAGGAAGGGCGTTTTGATGACATCTTAGATGAGATCGATCAGGTCAAAGCAGCGTGTCAGGGGAGACTCTTAAAGGTCATCATCGAGACCTGCCTTTTGACAGACCGGGAGATCATTTCCATGTGTCAGGTGGTTTCCAAATCTCAGGCAGAATACATCAAGACATCTACCGGTTTTTCTACAGCAGGAGCAACGAGAGAAGCCGTATCTCTGATGGCATCGCATGTGACAGACGGCACTCTGGTCAAGGCGGCAGGCGGCATTTCATCCTTAGAAGATGCAGCTGATTTTATTGCACTGGGAGCGAGCAGACTGGGAACCAGCCGCGTGGTGGCGGCGGTCAAAGAAGGGAGTCGTAAATGACAACTCCGATGAATCCATATGCCAAGAAACCGATCATTCGTGTTGATAATAAGGCAATGTTTGCGACGATCCGTTTTCCTTCGCCGGATGAAGGGGAAAGTGCGCCTCAATATGATGTGGATACATTGGAGAATATGCTGGCACAAGAGGGAATCACCTATGGGGTGGATGACAATATGTTAGACTCCCTGAGCAAGGAAGTCCTCTTTGACACCGAACTCATCGTTGCTGTGGGAAAAGAGCCTATGGAAGGGATCAATGGCTATTATGAATATCATTTTAGCCAGGATTTTTCCAAGAAGCCGACCATTCGACCGGATGGGTCTGCGGACTTCCTTAGTATCAAGGTGATTGAAGTTGTGCATGAGGGCGATCTGATCGCAACCTATCATCCTGCGGTCATGGGCATGCCCGGTATGAATGTACGCGGCAAAGAGATCGAGCCGCGTATGATGCGTGATATGCCACCGATCGGTGGACGTGGTTTCCATCGTTCGGATGACAATTTATATTATTATGCAGATATGGATGGCAAGATTGTCCTAAAGGGCAATCGTATCAATATTTCGCCGGTTTATGAGATTGACCAGGATGCGGATATGAGTATTGGCAATATTGATTTCAAGGGCGATGTGGTGATCCATGGCGGTGTCAAGAACGGCATCCGTATTCACGCCACAGGTTCGATCACGGTAGACGGACTGGTGGAATTGTGTGACCTGCGTGCCGGAAAAGATATTTTCCTTTTGAGTGGTGTCAAGGGCGGCGAGCGTACCACGATCCACGCGGAGGGAGCGATCACAGCGGAGTTTATCGAGTATGCGATCGTGTCCTGCAAGGGAATGTTACATGCGGATGTACTCTTCGACTGTCTGGTAAATTGTGATTCCAAGGTTATCACGACAGCAGGCAAGCGTTCTGCCATCATTGGCGGTTATGTGACTGCAGTCCAGGGTATATCTTCCCTGGTGATCGGCAACAAGTTTGGAACTGTGACCCATGTCATGGTAGGGATTGACGAGGAACGCATCAAGGAAATGTCTGATCTTGCGGATAAGATCCGGTCCTTGGATGCCAATATTGCCAAGATCAAACAAGGAATCGAGGACTTTGAACTTTTGGCGCAAAAGAAAGGGATTTCCTACAAGGAAGACCCGAGACGTATGCAACTGCTGCGTATCCGTATCCGTGATGAGGCTGTAGTTGCGGAAGCCCGTGTGCGCTTTGATGAGTTAAAAGCCTTGATGGAGGTAGGATGTGGGGCAACCGTGCGTGCCTATGATACCGTATATTCCGGTGTGACGGTGCGGATCATGGATCAGTATGCACAGTTGGCCGATTTCCAAAAGCGCGTGGAATTTGTCAAGACCATGACCGGTATCCGCATGGATCCGCTTTTGGAGCCGGTTCCGGATGAATAGGGGATCTGCTGACAGATTTTGACGGAATGTTCACAAAGATTCGTTATGATAGATAGAAGAAAGCAGTAATTGGAGGCTGAAATGATAGATTTTGAGGAAGAACTGAAAAAGTTCGAACCAAGTATGGAAGTAGAAGAAGCGGAAGAAGAGATCCAAAAGCGTGATCTGACCGATATGACGGACATCCTTCGTCAGATGACAGAACAAAAGAGAGGGAGATAAAAGCAGACATGAAATGTTATATGTGTGGCACCCTTGTGGATCATGAAAACATATGCCCTCACTGTGGCAGTGATCTGAAGATCTATCGTACCATTCTGGCATCATCCAATATCTTGTATAATACAGGTTTGGAACAGGCGCAGGTGCGTGATCTGTCCGGGGCGATCGTTTCTTTGAAAAAAAGTCTAAAATACAACAAATACAATACCAAGGCAAGAAACCTTCTGGGACTGGTATATTTTGAGTTGGGCGAGACGGTCATGGCATTGAGTGAGTGGGTCATCAGCAAGAACTTAGAGCCGGACAATCCACTGGTAGACCGGTATTTGGACGAGATCCAGAATACACCGGGGATGCTCGACAAGTTGAACCAGATGACCAAGAAATACAATCAGGCACTTTTATATTGCAGGCAGGGCAGTCGTGATCTGGCGACCATCCAGTTGCGCAAGGTACTGAACTTAAACCCTAAGTTTGTGGCCGGACATCAGTTGCTGGCACTTTTGTATATTCAGGACGGCAAGTATAATGAGGCACGCAAGGAGTTAAATGCAGCCAACAAGATCGACGTACGAAACACCATTACCCTGCGTTATTCCAGAGAAGTTCGTGAAAAATTAAAAGAACTCAATCAGAATAAAAAGAAGCGCAAGAAGGATGATCTGGTCTCTTTCCAGGATGGAAATGATACCATCGTTATGCCGAGCAATTCCTTCCGGGATATGATCGACAGTACCAGAGCCAGTGTCGTCAATATATTGGTTGGGCTTGTTATAGGACTTTTGATCTGCCTCTTTTTGGTCATTCCGACCATTCGCCAGCGAGCTTCTGAAAATGCGGCAGCATCCCTGGTCGACACCAATGAGCAGTTGACCAACAGTGCATCCAATGTCAGCAGCCTGAAAAAACAGGTGGAAGACCTAAACAAAGAATTGGAACAATACACCGGAAAGTCGGATGCGGTCGGCTCCTACGAAAAACTCATGGAGGCAAAGGAGGCTTACGATGCATCCAATCTGGATCAGGCAGGGGAAGCGCTTTCTTCCGTCAACCGTGATCTGTTGGAGGAAAAAGGGCAGGTCATGTATGATCTGATCCATACAGCCGTGTATGCCAAGGTTCTGGAGGATTCTTATAACACGGCTTATCAGGCTTACCAGAGGCAGGATTATCAGGCTGCCAAGGATAGTTTCGGTCAGGTGGTATTTATCGACCAGACCTATCATAATGGCGATGCACTGTTCTATCTGGCAGAGTGCCAGTGGAATACCTGGGAGTTTGATGGTGCTTTAGAAAACTATCAGAAGGTGATCGACCAGTACCCGGATACCAATCATGCCAGAACGGCGCAGGAACGCATAGATTCCTATGCACAATCTAATGGTGGGGATGATAACAACACCAATAACTAGCAGATAATTTCATATAAGAAAGCATACAAAAGACGTAAGGAAAGGTTTCCCTACGTCTTTTTCTATTTCATCAAGAGAGCAAAATAGGAGGACAGGCAGATGGAATACAAATTTGAAATAGGACAGGGAAAACTTCGTGTGGTCGTACCAAAAGAACTCGATCACCATATGGCAGGGCAATTGAAAGAGGAGGCAGATCTCTTGATCGAGACGTATCACGTCAAGACCCTGATCTTTGATTTCGCCAATACAGAGTTTATGGACAGTTCCGGAATCGGTGTGCTGATCGGCAGAAGCCGGAATCTGAGTTTTTCCGGCGGACAGGTGGTGGCGACCAATTTAAGCCCGCGCGTAGAACAGATCTTTCGTATTTCCGGTCTGCAACGGCTGATCACCATTGTGTCGTCCGACAAAGAAAATCAAAAAAGTGAGGTGTAGGCATGGAAAACCATATGACAGTAACCTTTGATGCAATCTCTGAAAACGAAGCATTTGCACGCATGGTCGTCTCAGCCTTTATGGTGGGGGCAAATCCGACGGTAGGGGAGATGGATGACGTCAAGACGGCAGTATCCGAGGCGGTGACCAATGCCGTGATCCATGGCTATGACAGGAAGGCGGGCAATGTCATGATGCGTTGCAGCATGAAAGAAAATCTGCTGACTATTTCGGTGCAGGATTTTGGTAAGGGAATCCTGGATATCAAAAAGGCAAGGGAACCCTTTTATACTACCAAGCCGGAATTGGAGCGATCCGGTATGGGATTTGCTTTTATGGAAACCTTTATGGATAGTGTGGATGTGCTGTCGATCCTTGGTGTCGGCACGACAGTTACCATGACAAAATGCTTGCAGGATCAGGTCTGATATGGATGGGATCACGGAAAGAATCGAGCGTGCACAAAGAGGAGATAAGGGAGAAAGGGACAGACTGGTTCTTGATAATATGCCTTTGGTATGGAGCATGGTGGGACGTTTTTCCTCTGCCGGCAAGGATAAGGAAGAATTGTTTCAGATTGGAATGATCGGGCTGATGCAGGCAATCGATCGGTTTGATATTACATATGAGGTGCGGTTTTCCACCTATGCGACTCCGCTGATCCTAGGGGAGATCCGCCGTTTTTTGCGGGATGACAATCCCATCAAGGTGTCTCGGACGATCGCGGAACACAGAAAGCAGATCCAGACCTTGCAGCAGGGGCAGGAGGATATGTCGGTGGATCAGATCGTAGAGAAAACGGGGATGACCAGAGAAGATGTGGTTCTCGCCATGGCGAGCGCAAGACCGGTCACATCCATCTATGAGACTGCCTATGATTCCGGGGAAAGCCAGGTGCTTGTGGTGGATCAGTTGGAGGGCAGGGGCAAACCTATGGAGGAGGAAGTCTTAGAGGAGCAGGTCTTGGCTTTGGCGATGCAGGCATTATCCGAGGAAGAACAGCGTCTGATCCAGATGCGCTTTTTTGATAATCTGACACAGACAGAGATCGCAGGCAGGCTGGGCATGACACAAGTGCAGGTTTCGCGCAAAGAAAAAAAGATCTTACAGAAAATGCGACAGTTTATAAATTTTTAATAAAAATTTTCTAATTGGTTTCTTGCATATCTCCTGGGGAACAGATAGTATTATACATATGTTTAAAGAATTGTGGCGTAAGTAAGAGATGCCGAAAGCAGTCTACATAGGAAGATCAGAAGGAGAACAGGAAACATGAAGAATTGGATCAAGGAGCATAAGAAAGCGTGTATCATCATTGGAATCGTTGTGATCGCGCTTGTTCTTGTGCTTATTGCAAGGGCTGTTTCTGCCGGCAAGAAGCAGACGGATCATGCGCAGGAGACAGCGACGGTAGAGAAACGTACCCTCATGGAGAGCGTATCGGCAACCGGTACCTTTGTGGCGGCAGATGAGGACAAGATCACTTCTGATACGACCGGCGTGGAGGTCTTAGCCGTCAATGTTGAGGTTGGAGATACGGTTTCGACAGGGGATGTCATAGCCGTTCTTGACAGTGCAGATTTGCAGGATAACCTTTCCGATGCCAAGAAGAATTTGGCAGATACCAACGAGCAGACCCAACGTACCAGGGACAGCGCACAGCGCAACTTGGAGCAGGCAGGCAAGACCAGGGATGAAGATCTGGCGGATGTCGATACCAATATTTCCGATGCTTATGATGAGTGGCAGAGTGCGGAAAACAATTATAATGAGTCGGTGGCAGCCTATAATGAGGCAGTAGCAATGGCAAATGCCATTACGGATAAGACAAGCACTGCCTACACCAATGCCAATTCACAGGTCAACACCTTAAAGCGGCAGATGGATACAGACCGCAGGACGGCAGACAGCAGAAAGTCTTCCTACGATCGACTGGTATCCCAGAGAGAGGATACGATCAAGCGTATCAACGATACTTATCAGGATCAGGTGGATACTTACAATAATACCATGGATTCTACGGAGGATTCCGGTAAGACCCAACAGGAACGTGTGGATGACTTACAGGAACAGATTGACGGAACGATCGTCAAGGCAACGGCGAGCGGAATGGTGACGGCGGTCAATGTCGAGGTGGGAGACACCTACAATGGCAGTGTAATCGCAGTGATCGATAATGTAGATTCTTTTGATATCACAACCGAGATCGATGAATATGACATCAACAGCATAGCGGTAGGACAGGAAGTGGTCATCAAGACCAATGCGACAGGGGATGAGGAACTTTCCGGTACGGTCAAAAAGGTATCACCGATCGCGACAGGCAGCACCAGTGGTGATCTGGCAGGAAATCTGGGCGGACTGGATCTGGGAAGCATAATGGGAAGTTCTTCCTCTTCGGCGTTTTCTTCCGGCAGCAGTAATGATGATGTGACCTTTACTGTGACGATCGCCCTCAATACGCCGAGCGATAAGCTGCGCATTGGCATGACGGCAAAGTTAAATATTGTTTTACAGAAAAATGCAGATGTTTTGTCGGTTCCTTACAATGCAGTGCAGACGGATGATGACGGTGCAAGTTATTATGTGCAAAAAGTGACCGGAACGAGTGACGATGGTTCTTATAAGACCAAGAAGGTGACGGTCGATAAGGGTATCGAGAGTGACTACTATACAGAAGTCATCAACTCCGGTCTGAAAGAGGGTGATGAGGTCATCGTTCCATCTGCGGAAAAACAGAACACGCTGGAGGATATGATCAATCAGTCAAGTTCTATGGGAGGTGTATAATGGGTCGCACGATCATAGAACTGGAGGATATTTACAAACGTTTTTATATCGGCACACCCAATGAACTCGAGGTTTTGCATGGAATCTCCCTGCATGTGACGGAGGGGGAATTTGTCGCTATTGTGGGGGCATCCGGTTCCGGCAAGTCGACGCTAATGAACATTATCGGAGCCCTGGATCGACCGACCGAGGGGAAATACGAGTTGGACGGCGTGGATATGATCGCGGCAAAGGATGCGGAATTATCCAAGATCCGTAACCGTAAGATCGGTTTTGTATTCCAGACTTACAATCTGATCTCCAAGACCAATGCCATCAAAAATGTAGAGATGCCTATGCTTTACGCCGGTATTCCGGGCAAACAGCGTATTGCCCGAGCCAAAGAACTTTTACAACTGGTCGGTATGGAAGAACGTATGAAACATTTGCCGGAGGAACTTTCCGGCGGACAAAAGCAGCGTGTCGCCATTGCCCGAGCCATGGCAAATGACCCGGCGATCATTCTGGCGGATGAGCCGACCGGTGCTTTGGATTCTACGACCGGACGTATGGTCATGGATCTTTTTCACAAACTGCATGAGGAGGAGGGAAAGACTATCGTCCTCATTACCCATTCACCGGAACTGGCGGAGGAGACCGAGCGTATCATTACGATCAAGGATGGAAATGTCCTTGGAGAGAGGAAGGGTACGGCAAGATGATGATGATTTACGAAAATATCCGTCTGGCGCTTTTTAGCCTCAAAGCCAATAAGATGCGTGCGCTTCTGACCATGCTGGGTATCATTATCGGTATCGGTTCGGTCATTGCCATCATGACGGTAGGAGATTCCGTGACCTCGGCTGTATCGGAGTCCATGAGTTCCCTGGGCGCCAACAACATCACGGTCACGCTGGAAGAACGCAAGGATGATGAGGATAGTACGGATTCTATGATGGGCATGAGCTGGGGATCTTCGGATGATGAGAATGCCAAACAACCAACGCAAAAGGACTATATCACGACCGATATGCTTCGGCAGATGAAGGACGCTTTTGGCGATGCCATCAAGGCATATTCCATTACGGAGCAGGTAGGAAGTGGAGAAATCCAGCAGAATGCTGAGAGCGGCAAGGCAAAGGTCTCTGTCATGGGAACCAGCCTTGGCTATTTCCTGGCAAATGACATGAGCCTTGTACAGGGATCTTTTTTCAGTGAGGAAGAATTGGAAAGTGGAGCCATGGTGGCACTTCTTTCGGAAGAAGCCCTGGATGATCTGTTTCATGGGGATGCGGATGCAGCGGTGGGATCGACCATGACCGTATCTGTCAATGATAAATATTATAATCTCATTATCGAGGGTGTTTATGCCAAGAAAGATGATGATACTATGAATATGTATTCCATGTTTATGGGCAATGATGCGACCAACCTCTATATTCCGCTAAAAACGGCACAGGACATCAACCATGCCAGCGGCTATCAGACCCTGACCGTTGTTGTGGATCCCAACCAGAACCCGGATCAGTTGGCGGCGGATATCGAGTCTTATTTTGACAACCTTTATCGCAATAACCGCGATTTTACGGTGTCGGCGACCAGTATGGCATCTATGGTATCTATTATGGAAACCATGATGAGTACCATCACAACGGCAATTGCCCTGATCGGTGGGATTGCCCTTGTCGTGGGCGGTATCGGGGTCATGAATATCATGCTGGTGTCTATTACGGAGCGAACCAGAGAGATCGGTACGCGTAAGGCACTTGGCGCGCCAAACTCATCCATCCGTTTGCAGTTTATCATTGAATCCATTGTCATCTGTATTATTGGTGGTATCATTGGTATTATCGTAGGATGTGTCGGCGGTGTGGCGGCAGCCAACTATATCGGAGCAAGTGCGGTGCCGTCCGTGCGCAGTATCCTGATCTCGCTTGGATTTTCCATGGCGATCGGTGTCTTTTTCGGCTATTATCCGGCAAACAAGGCAGCCAAACTCAATCCGATCGACGCCTTGCGGTATGAATAAAGAAATTTCATATATGATTTTTATAGGAGCGGTATGATGACATGAACGCAGAAGAAGGTGTCTTTTTCGTAAATGTCCATCATGCCGCTTTGTTCTTCTACGATCATATGAACACTTTTTAAACCAAGTCCATGCTCAGCATCCTTTGCTTTGGTTGTCTTTAATTCCGGATTCTCTTTTAGGACAGACTTTGAGATGTAATTCTGTACGACAGTGCTTATCATGTTATCATTTTTTATGATCTCCATGGTAATCTGTCGCTGCGAGACAGACTCTTTGATCTCGGCATCGATGGCATTATCTATGAGATTGGAAAGCAGTATCATAAAGGGAATATTGTCATAGGTTGGTGGAAGATCGATCTGGGTAGTCAGGACAATCTGCTCCTGTTGACATCGCTGGTTCTTGTTCTGTAATAGGGCATCCAGCAAGCGGTTTTCTGTGAAATTTGTGACGGTTTCATAGATTTTTCCATCCAGTTGTTGGTTGATGTTTGCTAAGACATCCGCTGCCTTTTCATTTTGTAACAGAATGCGATAACTGCAGAGCAGGTGTTTCATGTCATGTTTGGCGATGCGAAGTTGCATATTCTTATCTTCCATAGATTTTAATTGTTTTTCCTGTTCTGTAATCTGCATTTTTAAAAGCGTATTTTCCAGTGTTTGTGCTTGCTCTTGGGACTGGGCATGCAATAAATATAGGCATACGATGGTGATAGGAAAAAGGCAGCAGGCAATGAGCAGACAAATGAGATTGATGGATTTGTGGATCGGTGCATAATAAGCGAGTAGGATATGCAAAAGTAGGACGACAATAAAATCACACAGAAAGAACAGAAGACACAAACTAAAACCCTTGCCACCGATGGAAGAAGCGGTCTTGTAGTGTCGCTGCATATAATGAAGCATCAAAAATGCCAATATATAATTGATAAAAATGTAGATCGTGCGTGCATAGGTATTGCGCGCAGGAAGAGTAATAGAAAGCGTTGTGCTGCCCTGTGGTAGTAGATATAGCCAGAATTCTATAAGAAAGATGGTCAGAATCTGCAGCAGGATGAGGGTTTGGATTTCTGTAAAAGGAACAGACTGATACATGAGCAAAAGTATGGATATGGAGATCAGCATAGTCAGAAGAAAAAATGCAATATTAGGGAAAACATCAGATGGCAGAATGCCAAATATGATTTCTGCAATCCCGCACGCGATCAGAAAAGACCAGTGGTAGTTGTCGGAACGTTTGAAAACATTATCTGCCGCAAAGCAGAAAAAGGTAAATGCTATGGAAATGGCGGTTATTGTTAAAATATTAAACGGTAAGTACATGCGCGTGTCTCCTTTCCCATTCCATGTATGCGGAGTGAAATTGATTTTTACAACTGCGTGAAATATATAATTCCCTGCCCGTGTCTAAGATGACGGAATCATTTTTCGGGGTGCGGATGTGAAAAAAATTTACTAATAAACTCTGGTTGATGCGGTAGAAACCATGTTCGGATAAAAGTTTCTCATAAGTTGTCAGACCATCTCTGACATGTAAAGTCTGATCAATACAGTAAAAATCAATATAGTGTCCACTTGATTCTATATAATAGATATTCTTGATAGGGAGCAGGCGTGTGCTGCCCTTCTCTTTGATCTCAATTTGAAAATCCTGAGGCAGATTCTGGTGGTGCTTCATAAAAGCATTTAAGGCATCCGAAAGTTCATCAGCGATACATTCCTTGCGCATATAACGTAACGGTTCATATTGGAAGGAATCAAAAACATAATCTTTGATGGTGCTGATAAAAATAATGGATGTATTTCTTAAGGCAGGATCTTTTCGTATAGCATTTGCCAGATCCAAACCAGACAGCCCGGGCATGCAAATATCCAAAAAGAGCAGATCAAAATTTTGCCTGTTTTGTGCTAGCAATTCTTTCCCGGAAGAAAAAGTGCTAACAGTACATATTTCTGTCTGATCTGAGAAAAAGGTAAGTACTTTTTCTTCTAATTTTTTTGAAAATTCTTCATCATCGTCGCAAATAGCAATATAGATCATAACCAAAATACTCCAATCTTTTGATAACTCTATCATAAGGGTAAAAGTCAAAATAGAAAAGTACCAAATCAAGCCAAAACGAAACCGAATCATGCCAAAGGGTTGAAAGGGAATGGCGACTTTGTTATATGAAAGGTACAGAAGTTAAGCGATGGAAAGAGAGGTGTATAGAAGGAAAATCGCAAAGGTACGATAGTGAGAAAGGAGAAGTCGATTATGAAAAAGAGAGTAACAAAATTGGTAGCATTACTTTTGGTGGGGGTTATGACCTTGGGAACAGGCTTGGTATCTATGGCAGCACCTTTGGAAACACAAAGTGAAGAAGTGCTGATGACAGAGGGCATTGAGAGATTCTTTGCAAAGAATGTGGATGGAACGATGTCCTTTGATGCGGATGGGGCAAGCCTAGCCGGTTACAATGACCTGACTGTAGGCTTTGTCAATGAGAACGTTGAAAACATCAATAATGCAGTTCGAAATGAAGGAGCAATTTTGGATGATGATTTCAAGGTGACAATCTACGGGAACGGAGCCAGAGCAAAAGGTCAAAGTAAGGTAGAGGTATGGGCAACAGGTATGGTTCTAGTGTATATGAACACTACAGAGACAGCAGATTTTGAGAAAGTTTTAACGGCGACTAAGGGAGTGTGTAACTTGATCCAAATGGCGAGCAAATTGGGGGCTTCTAAGTTTATTATTTTGAAAGCGTGTGAAAAATCAGCACAGGTACAAGTTTTGCAGATAACTCTTTACAAAGCACAAGTCCAACAGGTAAAATCTAATGGTACAGGAATTATTATGTATGTAACACCAATGCCGAATGGTATTGGATCAACGGCAACATTTGGAGCACAGTAGAGAGATGAGAAAACAGGAGGATAAGAAAAAAACAATCTGTTTGAGTTTAGAAGGGGTGTGGGAAGCGGCAATGCTTTTGTGGATGTATGTTATGTCAGACTATGTATTGCTACACAGTTCGTCCAAAATTCGACTATATAGTTGTTTGTGTCTCACAGTTCTGTTTGTACTGCACTTTGTAAATGAAGTCTTTATTTTCAGTTACACAAGACATTTTGCGTGGCATTGGTTGCATGTCGCATATTTTTATGGATGTGTTATCATAGTTACTATTTTGTGTATTGTAAAGGAAAATTTTATGACAGAATATGGAAGCGCAGTAATAGCGGGAATTTCTGTATTGGATTTCACTTTTTTGGGGTATAAAGATGAATTGATCAAACATCATTCATAATAAGTTGGAAATATTAACAACAGGGAGTCGCCAGTAGGCGGCTCCTTTGCTATGTCATACTTTTAGCGTCAAAGAGTTGGTTTCAAAACC
>CAVGHS010000055.1:0-14104 GCA_963629085.1 bacterium | reverse complement strand
ATTCTGTTTGTGTGTTTTTATCTGATATTGTGTTTATTTATTCTCTCAAAATGTATAATTTTACACTTGCACTGTAAAAGCATTTGTTGTATATTATTTCTAGGTCTGATGTAAGAGAAAAGACAATATTTCAGATACAAATTGCACCATCGTGTGCCTATACATAAGGAGGACATTTTATAATGAAAGAAAAAGTAGTATTAGCCTACTCAGGTGGACTGGACACCACAGCCATTATCCCATGGCTCAAGGAAAATTACGGATACGAAGTCGTATGTTGCTGTATCGACTGCGGTCAGGGTGAAGAATTGGACGGACTGGAAGAACGTGCCAGATTATCCGGTGCTTCCAAGTTATACATTGAAGACATCACCGACGAATTTTGTGATGACTATATCATTCCTTGTGTACAGGCAGGTGCAGTTTATGAGAACAAATACCTGCTTGGCACTTCCATGGCTCGTCCGGGCATCGCTAAGAAGTTAGTTGAGGTTGCCCGCAAAGAGGGTGCCGTTGCCATCTGCCACGGTGCTACCGGTAAGGGAAATGACCAGATCCGTTTTGAACTCGGTATCAAGGCTCTTGCCCCTGATATCAAAGTCATCGCTCCTTGGCGTGATGACAAGTGGAAGATGGATTCCCGCGAATCCGAGATCGAATACTGCAAGGCGCATGGCATTGATCTTCCATTCTCTACCGATCAGTCTTACAGCCGTGACCGTAACTTGTGGCATATCAGCCATGAGGGTCTGGAACTCGAGAATCCTTCCTTAGAGCCAAATTACGATCATATGTTAGTCCTGGGTGTTACCCCACAGAAGGCTCCTGACCAGGGTGAATACGTTACCATGACTTTTGAAAAGGGTATCCCTACTTCTGTCAATGGCAAAAAGATGAAAGTATCCGACATCATCCGTGAGTTGAACCGTCTGGGCGGCAAGCACGGTATCGGTATCGTAGATATCGTAGAAAACCGTGTTGTTGGTATGAAGAGCCGTGGCGTATACGAGACACCGGGCGGAACCATCCTGATGGAAGCACATTCCCAGTTAGAAGAACTGGTACTTGACCGTGCTACCATGGAAGTCAAGAAAGACATGGGCAACAAATTAGCCCAGGTCGTTTACGAAGGCAAGTGGTTCACCCCACTGCGTGAAGCCATCCAGGCATTCGTTACTTCTACCCAGGAATATGTGACCGGCGAAGTCAAGTTCCAATTATACAAGGGCAACATCATCAAGGCCGGTACCACTTCTCCATACTCACTCTACAGCGAGTCACTGGCAAGTTTCACGACCGGAGATCTCTACGATCATCATGATGCTGAAGGCTTTATCACACTCTTTGGTCTTCCGCTCAAGGTTCGTGCCATGAAGATGCAGGAATTAGAAAAGAACAATACCAAATAATATACAAAAGCAAAGACCGGGTATCTCGCATACCCGGTCTTATTTTTATCGTTCGTGCCGTTCCGGGATCAGCCCGGTGCGATAGGCTTCCAACAGCCCTTGCAGATCTGCAACATTTTCTTTTAATTCCCGTCCGATATCCGTATCTGCCACGCGCTTGCGCTTCAAGACCTGCTGGACCAGAATGCGGTCGGAATGTATATCACTTCCCTGCTCTACTGCCTTGGTTACCGAGGTAAAAGGCTCATGGGCTGCCAAGACCAGTCCATAGGAATTGTAGATCAGGGTGTAGCCGGCAATACCGGTCTTTGGCTGATAAGCCTTTGACAGACCACCATCGATGATGAGCAGTTTGCCATTACATTTGACCGGAGACTCTCCCGCCTTTGCTTCGACCGGGATATGTCCGTTGATGATATGGGCATCTGCTCCCGACAGACCAAATTCCTTTAAAACGGCATCCGCCATCTTTTCATCATTGAGCATCTGATAGTATGGATTCTTTGGCTCTACATGCAAGGCTTTGTCTGCCACAAAGTAGCGCTCAAAGGTCGCCATCTTTTCCTTACCAAATACCGGTGAATCCGGATTTTCCCACAAATACCAGAGGATCGCCTGCCCGCGGATCTTTTCCCTGTCATCCGTCGCATAATAGCCCTTTCTGGCATAAGTATCCAGTACGTCATACAAGGTTCTTCCCGCGTAAGTCTTTCCAAATAATTTGACCGGCAGAAACTTACCATCCTTGGTCAGTGGAATGCAGCCATGATACAAAAGGTTGCCATTGTAGACCTTGTAAAGACTTCCATGGGAGTATAAAAACTGTATATGTTGCTGCAATTTCTCACAGTGCATAAAGGATTGCTGGATCTGATCGATCACTTCCTGTTCCTGCTCTGTCAGAAGATATGGATGTTTCGGATCTAAGGTCGGGAAATGCTTATCCTTCATCGGATAAGAAATACCATCGATCTTTACACAGCCCTGCGCAAGATCAATCTTATCAAGCAAGAGGCGATCTTCCATGCCAAAATCCGGATGGGATAAGATCATCTGCCCTTCGATCTTAAACTGCATGATGGTAATGGCTTTGTGCATCTTTTCTTCCAAGCTGGTATCTAAGGTCAGATGCTTTGCCTGATCTAAATTCTGATAGGCACTCTGCTCGC
Organism: bacterium; assembly: GCA_963629085.1. GTDB lineage: Bacteria > Bacillota > Clostridia > Lachnospirales > Lachnospiraceae > Pararoseburia. The sequence continues at coordinate 11,526 of CAVGHS010000055.1, read as the reverse complement.
GGAAACAAAGACAGGGATCATCCCCATAATATTCCATCGCCAGTTTGGCAAGCGGCAAAAGGTTGATGCCATAGCCCTCTTCCAGAGTCGCCAGATTGCCGTAGCGCGCTGCGATACGGATGACATTGCAGATACAAGGTCGGCTGCCTGCCGCTGCCCCCATCCACAGGATGTCATGATTGCCCCACTGGATATCCACGGAATGATGGTTCATGAGGGAATCCATGATCAGATGCGGACTTGGTCCCCTGTCATAAATGTCACCGACCACATGCAGATGATCCACGACCAGACGCCGGATCAGGTCAGCACAGGCTACGATCATCTCTCGGGCTCTGCCTGTCGTGATGACCGAATGGATGATCTCATTGTAATAAGCCTCCTGGTCTGCCTCATCCGGCCTGCCGCTCATCAGTTCCTCGATCACATAGGCAAAATCGGTCGGCATGGCTTTTCTTACCTTGGAACGCGTGTACTTGGATGCCGCACTCCGGCAAAGCAGGATCATACGGTGGATGGTCACCTGATACCATTCCTCGATATCCCTCTCCTTTGCCTCCACCTGCTCCAACTTCTCCCGCGGATAATAGATCAGTGCCGCCAGTTCCTTTTTTTCCTCCGTACGCAATGCCGGTCCAAAGACATCATCGATCTTGCGCCGGATGGCACCGGATGCATTACGCAGGATGTGGCGAAATTGCAAATATTCACCATGCACATCGGTAATAAAATGCTCGGTTCCCTTTGGCAGGTTCAAGATTGCCTGTAGATTGATGATCTCCGTCGCCGCTGATGCGACATTAGGATACTGTTTTGCTAAGCCCTTGTAAAAACGAATTTCCTGTTCCATCTTCCCCTCTTAACTTCCAAACCGGACAGAAAATCTGCCCGGTCTTATACTAATTTGCATTTGCCTTCAACTCTGCTACGAGCTGTTCCTTCAACTCCAGACACTTGTCCTTCATGCGCTTTGGTGTGCCCGCAGACGTGATCAGACGGCTGATCAACTTGGATGCAATGTCATATTCTTTATAATGTACTGCCATATTTGCCAGAATATAATCGACCGTGTTGGCATCCATGCCATTGTATGGCGGCATCTCTGTGCTGGTCACTTTCATAAAGCCATCGTATGCCTGACGATAAAATCCCTCATATTCCTTTTGGCAGTTTTCGATACGTTTTTTGTTCATCGGCGTATCATCCGGTATGGTCTTTATCTCCGCACGGCGCAACCATGCGATATTTAAGCATATGTACGCCTTTTCACTCAGTTTTGCCTTTTTTGCCATTGCGGATACCAATGCCAATTTGTACTTTTCTACCGCATAGTCATAGGTGTATACTTCCATCTTTGGCTCTTCGACCGGCTTAAAATTGGCTGAGATCTGCTCGCGGATCCATTTGCGCTGTGTCGGCGATAAATGTTCGAAATTCCGGCGCATGGCTGCATAACCGCAGGACGGACAGGCGCAGACACCATACTTTAAGGTGTCAACATACTCATGGTTTGGCCGAAGATCCGCATCCGGTTCCTTTCTCTTGATCTTGGAACTCTTTACCCCTTTGACAACAAATTCCTTGTCGCAGATCGGACACTTGATCTTGTGATCCAAGAGAAAATCCTTTTCGGTCAGTTCTACCACTTCTGCCTTTGCCTTTTCGGTCTGCTTCTTTTTGGTGTCGCTGCCATCATTTAGGATGTCTAATTCGCCATCCCCCTTCAGGCCAAACTTCTCTAATCCAGATAATAAATTCATTATTTCACACTTTCTGATAAAGCCAACTTAGGCTGTCGGCAATTTGTAGGAACTCTTCAAAGACACGATCCGGTTGAATACCAGATGTTCCTTGGAAGAATCCTTTGCATCTACACAGAAGAATCCCTGACGTACAAACTGGAAACTGTCATAAGCCTCTGCCTCTGCGATGGACGGCTCCACATAGCAATTCTCCAAAACGGTCAGAGAATTTGGATTTAAGTTGAGGCTGCCATCCTCATTGTAGACACCGGCTTCCTCATCTACGATATTCTCATAAAGACGGATGGTCGCCGGAACGGCTGTCTCGCAGGATACCCAGTGAATGGTTCCCTTGACCTTTCGTCCATCCGGGCTGTTACCGCCTCTGGATGCCGGATCATAGGTACAATGGATCTCTGTGATATTGCCATCTTCGTCCTTTTCAAAAGAATTACAGGTCACAAAATATGCATTCATCAGGCGTACTTCATTGCCCGGAAACATACGGAAATACTTGCGTGGCGGTTCTTCCATGAAATCATCACGCTCAATATAGATCTCTCTGGAAAATGGTACCTGACGTGTGCCAAGTTCCGGATTTTCCAAATTGTTCGGTGCTTCCAGATATTCGATCTGTCCTTCCGGATAATTGTCGATCACAACCTTGATTGGATCAAGCACTGCCATCACACGGCTCTTTTTGGTCTTTAAGTCCTCACGGATACAATACTCAAGCATGGCATAATCCACAGAAGAATTGCTCTTTGACACGCCACAGAGTTCTACAAACTTTGCAATGGACTCCGGTGTAAAGCCACGACGGTGCAGGGCTGCGATGGATACCAGACGCGGATCATCCCAACCGTCCACAATGCCTTCTTCTACCAGACGCTTAATGTAACGCTTGCCGGTAACGACATTGGTCAGATACATCTTGGCAAACTCGATCTGTCTTGGCGGACGCTCAAAACCAACCTCGCGAACGACCCAGTCATAGAGTGGTCTGTGGTCTTCAAATTCCAGTGTGCAGATCGAATGTGTGATACCTTCAATCGCATCCTCGATTGGATGTGCGAAATCATACATCGGATAAATGCACCACTTGTCGCCGGTGTTGTGATGATGCATATGTGCCACACGATAAAGGATCGGATCTCTCATATTGATATTCGGTGATGTCATATCGATCTTGGCACGCAGTACCATAGTACCATCCTCGTATTTGCCGTTTTTCATATCTTCAAAGATCTGTAAATTTTCCTCGATACTGCGGCCTGCATTCGGATCTTCCTTGCCCGGCTCTGTCAAAGTACCGCGGTACTCACGAATCTGGTCTGCATTTAAGTCAGAGCAGTATGCCTTGCCTTTTTTGATCAGGGTAATGGCTGCTTCATACATCTGGTCAAAATAGTTGGATGCAAAATACAGATGGTCGCCCCAGTCTGCACCCAGCCACTGGATATCTTTTTTGATGGACTCTACAAATTCCTCACGCTCCTTGGTCGGATTGGTATCGTCAAAGCGCATGTGAAATTCGCCATTGTATTTTTTTGCCAGACCGTAGTTTAACAGGATGGACTTGGCATGACCGATATGCAGATAACCATTTGGCTCCGGCGGGAAACGGGTACATACGGTGTCATAAACACCCTCTGCTAAATCCTTGTCGATCTCCATCTCGATAAAATTCTTTGATACTACTTCTTTTTCGTTCTCCATTGATCTATTCCTCTCCATCTGTGGACTTATCCACTTATATTCCTCTTTGGTATTGCCTACTGGATGTGTTTGTGTGTAAACAGATGATCCTGACAGTATTCATAATTGCCGTTGCATTTCGAGCAAAAACGGAATTCCAGTTCCGGGTTTGTCAGTTCTGTCCTGCCACATACCGCACACTTGTGTCTTGCGATCGGTGCACCGGACCTGTCTGTCCTTGGTCTTGCCCCGGCTGCCACCTTGCGCTTGTACTCCTGCTTGCGGTGGATCTCACGCGGATTCACACGTCTGTAATTGCGGGATGACAGATAAAAGATCAGGAAGTTGAGCAGGGAGCAGATGATCGCCACACGTCCTGACCAGGAGGATCCCACCAGACTGATCGCGATCATAACGGCATAGACCACTGCCATCCACTTCATCTTGATCGGGATGATAAAGTACAAAAGTACCTCCATATCCGGGAAGCATACCGCAAATGCCAAAAAGATCGACAGGTTGATATACTGCATACTAAAATAGCCTCCAACGCCTGCCACCGGACTGCCTGTCACTGCACCGTAAATAAAATACAGAACAAAGGCACCGATCAGGGTCGCAAGCATACCGCCAATGATATAGGCATTAAAACGAAATGTCCCCCAGGCATTCTCCAAGGCTGTTCCCAACTGATAGTACAAAAGAAGCATGATCGCAAAGAACAGGATATTGGAAGTCTCCGGGATCATGATCCATGTAAAGATACGCCAGATCTGGAACTTGTGGATGATATAGTAAGGCTCTAAGGTCATATAGGTTAGGAAGTTTACACTGGTGATACGGCTTCCCAACATCAAAAAATACCCCAGCACATAGCCTCCGATCAGATAACGCATGAGATTCGGAATGGCATATTTACCCAGAGCACGTTCTAACTCATTTAGCATAAAAGTATTCTCCTCACTCTCGCAATATCTTAAGAAATGGCATAGTCGCCGATGATATTGCATAATTATTTTAATTATAGGGTGCTTCCCACTTTTTGTCAACGAATCCGCTTCTTGTTTTTTGTCGATTTGTGTCGTATAATAACTCTGTTTGTTTTCTATATAATAAATAGGAAACGACAGACTTCAATCTACGAGATGAACGGGAGTAAACAGTTATCATATAAGTTTTTAGAAAGGGTTTACATCATTATGAATCAAAAATTGTACAAGTTAGGAATCGACATCGGTTCTACAACAGTCAAAATTGCAATCCTTGATGAGCAGGACAATCTTATCTTTTCTGATTACGAACGCCATTTTGCCAACATTCAGGAAACTTTGAGCAATCTCTTACATAAGGCATTTGACAGCACCGGCGAGATCATGGTATCTCCGATGATCACCGGCTCCGGCGGTCTGACACTTGCCAAGCACTTAGGCATTGATTTCGTACAGGAAGTGATTGCAGTATCTACTGCCCTGACCCACTATGCGCCACAGACAGACGTTGCCATCGAACTTGGTGGTGAAGATGCCAAGATCATCTACTTTGAAAACGGTAACGTGGAACAGCGTATGAACGGCATCTGCGCCGGTGGTACCGGTTCCTTTATCGACCAGATGGCTTCTCTGATCCAGACAGATGCCTCCGGTCTGAATGAGTATGCCAAGAATTACAAGGCGATCTATCCGATCGCAGCCAGATGTGGTGTATTTGCCAAGACGGATATCCAGCCCCTCATCAACGAAGGTGCAACCAAGGAAGACTTATCCGCCTCTATTTTCCAGGCGGTTGTCAACCAGACCATTTCCGGTCTTGCCTGCGGTAAACCGATCCGCGGTCATGTTGCCTTTTTGGGAGGTCCGCTGCACTTTCTGGATCAGTTAAAAATGACTTTCATCCGTACCTTAAATCTGGATGACGAGCATGCCATCACACCGGAAAATTCACACCTGTTTGCAGCCATTGGATCTGCCCTTAATTATAAAGAAGAAAAACAGTTTGCCATCACCGATATTATGGCAAAATTGTCTTCCAATATTCACATGGAATTTGAAGTTGCCCGTATGGAGCCACTCTTTGCATCCGAGGAAGAATACGATGCCTTTATCAAGCGTCACGGCAACAACCACGTCCGTACCGCTGATCTTGCCTCTTATCACGGCAACTGTTATCTGGGTATTGACGCCGGTTCTACCACGACCAAGATCGCTCTGGTAGATGAGGACGGATCCCTGCTCTATTCTTTCTACAGTAACAACAACGGCAGCCCGCTTGCGACCGCCATCGGCGCCATCAAGGACATCTACAGCAAGTTGCCGGAAGATGCCCACATCGTCCATTCCTGCTCTACAGGATATGGCGAGGCACTCTTAAAGTCTGCCCTCATGCTTGACGAAGGCGAGGTTGAGACCGTGGCTCACTACTATGCCGCCGCTTTCTTCAACCCGGAGGTCGATTGTATCTTAGACATCGGCGGACAGGATATGAAATGCATCAAGATCAAGAACCAGACCGTTGACAGTGTACAGTTGAACGAGGCTTGTTCTTCCGGTTGCGGATCCTTTATCGAGACTTTTGCAAAATCTCTGAACTTTACCGTTGCTGATTTTGCCAAGGAAGCCTTGTTTGCCCAAAATCCGATCGATCTTGGTACAAGATGTACGGTATTTATGAACTCCAAGGTAAAGCAGGCACAAAAGGAAGGTGCGACCGTGGCTGATATTTCTGCCGGTCTTGCTTATTCCGTTATCAAAAATGCCCTCTTTAAGGTTATTAAACTTTCCGATCCAAAGGAACTGGGAGAGCACGTTGTCGTACAGGGCGGTACCTTTTACAATGACGCCGTTCTTCGTTCTTTTGAGCGCATTTCCGGTTGTGAGGCAGTCAGACCTGACATTGCCGGTATCATGGGTGCTTTCGGTTGTGCCCTGATTGCCAGAGAACGTCACGAAGAAGGCTATCAGACCACCATGCTGACCATTGACCAGATCAACGAACTGACCTATACGACCAAACTTGCCCGTTGTCAGGGATGTACCAACCACTGTCTTTTGACCATCAACCGTTTCTCCGGCAACCGCAGTTACATTACTGGTAACCGTTGTGAAAAGGGACTGGGCAAAGAAAAGAACAAAGAAAATATCCCAAACCTTTTTGAATACAAGAACAAGCGTATCTTTGACTACGAACCACTGCCAAGAGAGGAAGCAAAACGAGGCACGGTCGGACTTCCGAGAGTTTTAAATATGTATGAAAATTACCCATTCTGGGCAACTTTCTTCAAGAAACTCGGATTTTCCGTTGTCTTATCTCCTGCTTCTTCCAGAAAGATCTATGAGATGGGCATTGAATCCATTCCGAGTGAGTCCGAATGTTATCCTGCCAAGTTGGCGCATGGACATATCCAGTGGCTCATTGACGAAGGCAATGTAGACTTTATCTTCTACCCGGCACTCTTCTATGAAAGAAACGAGTTCCCGGATGCCGGTAACCACTACAACTGCCCGATCGTCACCTCTTATTCGGAAAACATCAAGAATAATGTGGACGAGATCACTTCCGGTAAGGTGCGTTTTATCAATCCTTTCATGTCCTTTGGCAGTGAGGAAAAGGCAAGCCTGACACTGGTCAAATGCTTCAAGGAAGAATTTGACATACCGGAATCCGAGGTGCGTGAGGCTGTCACCGATGCCTGGAAAGAGCAGGAAGTGACCCGTCTGGAAATGATGAAAAAGGGCGAAGAAGTCCTCAAATATATGGAAGAGACCGGCAGACGCGGCATTGTTCTGGCAGGTCGTCCATACCATGTCGATCCCGAGATCAACCACGGTATCCCGGAACTGATCAACTCTTACGGCATCTGTGTGCTGACCGAAGACTCCGTATCACATCTGGGTAATCTGGAACGTCCGATCTTAGTTATGGATCAGTGGATGTATCATTCCAGACTTTACTCTGCCGCCAACTTTGTCAAGACCAGAGACGATCTGGACATGATCCAGCTCAACTCCTTCGGTTGCGGTGTCGATGCCGTAACGACCGATATGGTCAGCGATATTTTGACAGGCTCCGGCAAGATCTATACCTGCTTAAAGATCGACGAGGTCAATAACCTGGGTGCTGCAAGGATCCGTATCCGCTCCCTCCTCTCTGCCATCCGTGTCAGAGAAAAGAAGCAGGAAAAGCGCGAGATCAAGCCTGCAAACTTTGAACGTGTCATCTTTACCGAAGAGATGCGCAAGGACTATACCATCATCTGTCCGCAGATGTCTCCGATCCATTTTGAACTTTTGGAACCGGCATTTGTTGCCGCAGGATACCACTTATCCATCCCACAGATCTCTGCCAGAGAATGTGTGGATGTCGGGCTTAAATATGTAAATAACGATGCCTGCTATCCGTCCCTGATCGTTGTCGGTCAGATCATGGCTGCCATTGCTTCCGGCAATTACGACATGAACAAGACAGCCGTTCTCATCACCCAGACTGGTGGCGGATGTCGTGCGACCAACTATATCGCCTTTATCCGTCGTGCCCTCGCCAAGGCAGGTTACCCGGATGTACCGGTCGTATCCTTAAACATGGTCGGACTGGAAAAGAATCCTGGCTTTAAGATCACACCAGCCTTGATCCAGCATGGTCTGTATGCCTTGGAGTTTGGTGACATCTTCCTGCGCTGCCTATACCGTATGCGCCCATACGAAGTGACACCGGGCTCTGCCAATGCCCTGCATGAAAAATGGAAAGAACGCGTCATTGCCTTTGTTACCCAGGACGGCTTCCTTTCCCATCGCAAATACAAGCAGATGTGCCGTGAAATCATCCGCGATTTCGACCGTCTGCCGATCACAGATGAGAAGAAGCCGCGTGTCGGTGTTGTCGGCGAGATCCTGGTAAAATACCATCCGGCAGCCAACAATGACGTTGTAACGCTTTTGGAATCTGAGGGTGCCGAGGCAGTCGTACCGGATCTGACAGACTTCCTGCTTTACTGCTGTTACAATCAGATCTACAAGGCAGACAATCTGGGCGAGTCCAAAAAGACTGCCCGTCTCAACAAGATGCTCATCCGCTTCTTTGAATGGATGCGTAAAGATGCCAGAGACGAACTGGCAAAGAGCAAGCACTTTGAACCGACCTGCTATATCGAGGACACAGCGAAAAACGCAGAGTCCATCGTATCCATCGGTAACCAGACCGGTGAAGGCTGGTTCCTGACCGGTGAAATGCTAGAACTCATGCACCAGGGCGTGCCAAATATCATTTGTGCCCAACCATTTGCATGTCTGCCAAACCACATTGTCGGAAAGGGTGTTATCAAAGAATTGCGCCATGAATATCCAAAGGCAAATATCGTTGCCATTGACTATGATCCGGGCGCATCGGAAGTAAACCAGTTAAACCGTATCAAACTTATGCTTTCTACGGCGCACAAGAACTTAAAGAAAGAGATTGCTTCCAAATAAACTTACATACTGTCAATAAAAAAGACCGGATACAAATGAACATATCATCTGTATCCGGTACATTTTTATTTTTAATCTTATTTATCCTGTGCCAAAAGCATCATGATCTTGTTGCTGCGGGCAACAAATGCGGTCATGGCTTCCGGTGCCAGTGGCTTGTTTGCCAGACAAGCAAGGTCATACAACTGCTGGGCGAACATCTCTACATTCTCGCCGTCAGCATGCTCAAACATGTATTTGACAAGATCATTGTCTACATTGAGTACCAGAGTCTCGTCTCCGCCAAACATAGACGGATCCATGCCGTACATGTTATACATCTTCATCATTTCCTGCATACGTCTGCTTTCCTCGGAAACCGTCAGCATAGAAGAAATGTCCTTGTTCTTGAACTTCTCAACTTTCACAGTCAGATTGTCCTTGCCGCATGCTTTCTTAAAGAGTGCAGAAAGCGCATCCTGTGCAGCCTTCAAGTCTTCCTCAGATGCCTCCTCAACCAGATTCTCAGTCAGATCTGCATCAATACGCAGGAACTTATAGTCCTGATTGCGCTGCTCTAACTGTGTGATAAAGGAATTGTCGATCGTGTGATCCAGTACAACCGCATTCATGCCCTGCTCACGGAACAGGTTGATATACTGGCTCTGCTGCTGCATATCGGTCACATAGAAGATGGTCTTTCTCTTATCTTCCGGCTGGTCTTCGTCTGCGCCGGCATCTTCCTTTACTTCCTCGACATCCACGGTCTCGCCGTTTTCATCGGTTGCCTTTTCCTCGATCTTTTCTTCTGCGACTAAAAGTTCCGGCAGGGTCGTGTACTTGCCGTCAATATCCTTAAAGAGGATATAATCATTCATCTTGTCACAGAACTTGTTGTCCTTTAAGCAGCCGAACTTGATAAATGGGCTGATGTCATCCCAGTATTTTTCATAATTTTCCTTGTCTGTCTTGCACATACCAATGAGCTTGTCAGCCACCTTCTTGGTAATGTACTCAGAGATCTTGGTGACAAATCCATCATTCTGCAAAGCGGAACGGGATACGTTAAGTGGCAGATCCGGGCAATCGATGACACCCTTTAAGAGCATCAAGAATTCCGGAATGACTTCCTTGATATTGTCTGCGATAAATACCTGATTGTTGTATAACTTGATCGTACCCTCGATCGAATCGTACTCGGTGTTGATCTTCGGGAAGTACAAAATACCTTTTAGGTTAAACGGATAGTCCATGTTCAGATGGATCCAGAAAAGTGGCTCCTTGTAATCCATAAATACCTTGCGATAAAAGGCAATGTAATCATCATCGTAGCATTCGCTTGGGTTCTTTGTCCAGAGCGGGTTGATATCATTCAAAGGAACCGGACGCTTTACGATCTTGAGTTGGTCTTTGGCAGGCTCTACCTCGACCATCTCCTTGGTGCCATCCTCTTTTTCCTTTTCTTCCATCTTGGCATCGGTATGGATCTCCTCGATCACGGTATCGGTGTCGCGCTTGTCAGCCACATCTATGGTCTCATATTCTTCCGGCGCATCTTTCTTGGAAAGATAGATCTCGGTCGGCATGAAAGAGCAATACTTCTCAATGACTTCTCTTGCACGGTATTCGTTGGCAAATTCCAGACAATCTTCATTCAGGAACAAAGTAATCTTGGTTCCGACGTCGGTCTTGTCTCCATCGCCCATCTCAAACTCGGTACCGCCGTCACATTCCCAATGTACAGCCTTGGCACCCTCTTTATAAGATAAGGTATCGATATGTACCTCATCTGCAACCATGAATGCTGAATAAAATCCCAATCCGAAATGACCGATGATCTGTTCTTCACTTGCCTTGTCCTTGTACTTCTCCAAGAAATCGGTCGCACCGGAGAAAGCGATCTGATTGATGTATTCCTCTACCTCGTCTGCGGTCATACCCAGACCGTTATCGATAAAGGTAAGGGTCTTGTCCTCCGGGCTGACGATGACCTGAATCTTTGCCTTATAATCTGCCGGCAGTTCGTACTCTCCCATCATGTCAAGTTTCTTTAACTTGGTGATGGCATCACAGCCATTGGAGATCAACTCTCTATAAAAAATGTCATGATCAGAATACAACCATTTCTTGATCACCGGAAAAATATTTTCACTTGTAATTGATAAACTTCCACGTTTGTTTGCCATATTATTATTCCTTCTTTCTATAAAATAGAACTGATGTCGCCATCAGTTTCGTTCTAGAGAATATAATAAGACAGGCAAATGCAAAAGTCAATAAAAAATTAGCACTCATTTTGATTGAGTGCTAATAATTTTATCTTTTCTTTATCATACAAAGATTTTTCCGTGTCAGACAAACGATTGCCGCAACGATCGTACTGATGACATCTGCGACCACATATGCCCAAGCAACGCCTTCCAGCCCCGCCAGACGATTGCAGATATAGAGTGCCGGGATCAAAAGCAGTCCCTGGCGAAGGACCGATACGATCAGAGATTCTATCGGTCGATCGATCGCCTGGAAATAGCCTGACACCAGATAGACAATACCAATGATGGGACTTGTCAAAAGCAGGATGGTCACCATATGCACGCCCAGATCTAAGACATCCGTCGTTAAGAACTGTGCCATAATGGCTTTTCGGA